>NZ_JAUBSA010000083.1:0-23677 GCF_036702115.1 Microcoleus sp. LAD1_D5
TCTTACACGTTGTCAACGCCGAACGCGAGTCAAAGTCTTTTGAGGTAAGGGTTTTAGGCTTATTCAGCAAGCCCTAGGTAGGTTCGCCCAGGGCCCGGTCGCGTCCCAAAATCTCGAAGAGTTCGGGAGACCAGGTAATTTTACCCGTAATCACGTCCCATTCCCAGTTACCGATGTGGGCAACCTGCTGGGCTTCTGACAAGCGGGTTTGACTCTTTTGCAGGGCTGTTTCTGTCTGCTGGCGGTCGGTAATGTCTTTTTCGTTCACGAGCAACATCGGGTTGCCTGTTACCGGGTCTTTGGTACAGCGCACGTCCATCCCGTGCCAGCGAATTCCCGCCAGAGTCATCACTTGAGCCTCCGTGCTAAATACCTCACCGGACTTAAGAACTGCCATTGCTCGCTCTGCTACCTGAGAGTCAACAAAGTGACTCACAAAAGCATTATCGGTCGCAGAGCCAGGATGCAGCGCATCCCCGTAACAGCGCAAGGCAGCCGGGTTTTGCAGCAGCGGCACACCTTCGAGAGTGTACAGTGAAACCATCAGCGTAGTGTGTCGGATTGCCTCGATCGATCGCAGGGTTTCCGGTTCGATTTGATGAGCGGTTTCGACCTTACCCTCCACCAGGATTGCCAAACGCCCGCTCTCAATCCTGATGCCAGAGCACCGACAGCAGACAGAAACGGGCTCACCGCCCGGATAAAACGTCCACTGTTCGGACAAGGTTTGACCTTGCTCCAACTGCTGCACATAGGTCTGCAAGCGAATCCGAGTAGACTCTGACAACATATCCCTAAAGTTGCGGCTCGCGAGTTGCTGCGGCGTGGAAGCATCCCACAGGTACAAAGATGCTTGGTTTGCCCACCGGATTTGCCAATCCTCAATATCAAATATCCAGATCGGGTTTTGTAACAAGTCAAAGGCTTTGAGGTGGACAATATCGCCGGTCAGGGAACAGGCAAACTCTGGTGGTAGACAATTTTGATGATTGACTCTTGGCGCGCTTTCTGTATTGGGATCAGTTTGATTCGGTGCTGTTTCGAGTTCCGGCGGTTGGTTTAGCTCCTGCACCGGGGGGTGAGATTCCAGATGCCGCATCCTCAACCCGATGTGCACTGCAACCTGTTGCAGGATCTGAATGTCGAGAGGTTCCCACTGACGCGGACTTCGGCATTGATGAGCAATCAACAGTCCCCAAAGCTTCGGAGATTGCTGCTGTTTGCCATCTAGCAAGATTGGCACAACTAAATTTGCCTGAACTTGGATGCGATCGAGCAATTCGACATCACAAGCTTGAAGATCACTAGCGTGAATATCAGAAATGGCACTCGTTTGTCCCTGGCTGTAACGTTCTACCCAGGTGGCTTCAAAGCAAGAATCATAAATCTGTTTTCCTAGGATTCGCGGCCACTGGGCATCAACCGATTCGGCAAATACTACACCATTTCCTTTTGCTAGGAAGCGATAAATAATCACGCGATCGGTTTGCAGCAGTACCCTGGTTTCTTCTACCGCACATTGCAAAATTGTCTCCCGATCCACGAACTCGTTGAGTTGAAGTGCAATTTCTGAAATTTTTTCTAGGATTTTCTCTAACGACCAAGAGAAAGTCTGTTTTGTAGACATCTCCGTGTTCCTTTTTTCGTGAAGCTATTTTATCCTATTCTAACCGGCGACCAATAAATATAATAATTTCTTTTAAGTCTTAGTAACTGGTTGTTTTGTTGAGTAACGAAACCAACACTTTATGTTGGAATCAAGACTTTTTTGAAATCTACAATTCCTTTTTATGTTAGTTAGCCAAAAATTTATGTTTTTCCCTCTCTATTTTGCTTATTCTACGGCGCTTTTTTATAAAAAATTATCGAAGTTATCCTGCACCAACTCGAACAATTTGTGATTTATTTAGCGAACTTATAGGGGAATATAAAAAAACTAACCATGTAGAATTGTTATAATTTAAGAATTATGTTGTGAAGTTTAGTAAACTTTATAAAACTAAGTTTTCCCCGAAACCTGGGTTTTTTACCAAAATACTTCGTTGCCTCCCTTGACAATAGTTAAAAAAAACGGTTTCTTGGGTGTGAATTTTTGGGAAAATTGGGATAAAATTTATTATTGTTAGTCCTGGACGGCTCAAGCGGGTTTTTTAACCCCCTTACTTCGCTCCAACCCTCAATAAGAGGAAAAAAACCCGGTTGATGAGAGTTAGGGTGCGTCGATGACTGATTGTAAAGTTGAAATTTTGCCCGAAACGAGAAAAAAACGCGGCAAAACCTCGTAGCAACCGCAGGCAGAATCCATGCTCTTGCTGGAATCAAGACCGCACCTAAAAACTCCAGAGTTAATGATCGTAAACAGGATTGTCTTTAGGACTAATTAAATTCAGCAATTTTTGCTTGATTTGAGCATCGAATACTTCCCATTTGTGCCTTGCATAATCGCTGTTTTCATTCCCGCCGGAAAGAAAGCCCACGGGAATTTCAAAACCTCCAGCTTGACTTCTGCCACCGCCAAAAAAGCGTCCTTGAGCATCTTGGCCGAAGGCTTCTTTAATAAATTCGTCGGGGTCTAGAGTAAGTTTATTAGTTCGTAGCGAGCCAATTACTACTTCAATTTCTTCGTCTTTGTCGTGAACAATTGCGTAGACAACTGCTGTGTGTACGTTCTCTTCTGTTACTAAAAAGTCCGCCGCTTGGGGAATAGAATCCCGATCGTCATAGCGGAGGTAGCCGATGCCGGCGATCGAAAAATTGTTCTGGACGGTGCGGTGTTTGAGCGATCGCTCGATCGCGTCCATCACCCACTTAGAACGAGACGACTGCAACACCGCATTCAGCAACTGCGGGTCGTAAAATCGGCTCAAATAAGCCGCAGCTAAAAAGTCCTCCTCCTGAGCTTGTCTGAGGGCGTTCGTATCCGATCGCAAACCGTGCATCAAAGCTGTAGCGCACTTGATGTGCAGACTGACGCTGCCGTCAAGAGTTAGGAGTCCAGCCTGTAAATACTCGGCAAAAATCGTGGCTGTAGCGCGGATTTGAGGGCGCAAATCGATAAATTCTGCGTTCATTTCCCCCTGCAAATTGTGATGGTCGATGACGGCAGCGATCGGAACTCCAGCCGCTAAAATAAACTCGGTTAAGCTACAAGTCGTCCCTTGGTTGTCGATGAAAGCGCAGCCCTGAAATACCGACAAATCCTTAGTTTTTACTGTTTCCAGCGTCCACCGCTGCAACGGCAACCCTGTCAATTTAACTAAGGCAATATTTTCTTGGTGGCTGAGGGCGCCGGCGTAGATCATCTCGCATTGGATATCGTACTGTTCGGCGATTAATTTGTAAGTCCAAGCGCTTGAAAGTGCATCGGGATCTGGAAAATCTTGGAGCAATAGTAACTGGCGAGTGCCTTTGTGGCGATCGAACATTTGGCGCAACTGCTCGACTTTGCGATCGTGCAATTCCTCCCGGAGACGGCCGCGATTCTCTTCGGAAGCAACTTCGGCTTTACTGCGGCGTTTGGCAGGCGCACTCACTGCGGGTACAACCTCGCTGCTGGAATCAAGCTCAGCTTCGCGGTTGCCAGATGTTTCATCGGAATTGGTAGGGGAATGGTCTTTCATCGTTAAAGATTAACAATTTAACTCTTTCAGGATTTGCACGGCATTCGCTCTTAAACCCGGTTTCTTTGTAGATGCCTTGTTGTCAAAGCCCATACTTCTTACGAGAAACCTGATTTAAGAGCGTAAATTCTCTATTTAACTGTTTAACTTTTTAACTCATGCAGAGAGTGTGCGTTCCCAGGAACGAAGCAATCTCAGGACTTAGAACTTCCGCAAAAAACCCCCGCGCTTGCGCTGACAGGGGTTTTAAAGGCCTATTACATATTTTTGCCATTCTTTGTGCATACCGCTCTTAACGTGTTTAGTCACTTCAAAATAAAGACCGCTGTGAGGTTTCCGAGGCGGATAGCGCAGTGGCATTCCCGCTTCTTTTGGCGTGCGGCTGCCTTTATTCACATTGCAGCGCACGCAGGCGGTGACGAGGTTTTCCCAAGTGTCGCCTCCTCCGCGCGATCGGGGAATCACATGATCGAGGGTTAAATCGTCCCCCGTATAACTACAGTATTGACAAGAGTGTGCGTCCCGGTGCAAGATGTTCCGGCGGGTAAGCGGAATATCCTTATAGGGAACTCGGACATAATGCCGCAGTCGGATCACAGTTGGTAGCGGGAAGTTTGGCGCAATAAATTTCCCGTTGTGTTCTACCTGTTCTGCTTTTCCTTTCAGCAACAAAACTACCGCCCTTCGCCAATTGGTGATGTTAAGGGGTTCGTAGGAGGCGTTCAGCACCAGAACATTGCCCATTGTTGATTATTAAAGAGAATATTTTTTTCGATGTTAACACAGGTTCCAGTTTAGGTGGGACGGCATCAAGAACAGCGAGGCTCAGCAAAAAACGGTGCAAAACCACTCCTTTACCCTATACCTTCGCGCCTGCGCCCCCTCTGGCTTCACGTATTTTCTGCCGTCGGTGTTTGTCAGCGAGCTTTTTTCCCTGAGTTTAGGCCTATGTGAGGCCAGTGGGTGCGATCGCAAAAATTTGCAGAATAAATTTTATTTTTTTCTCTAAATGCCTAATCTTCCCGGCAACAAACAGTTTAACTTTTTAGACTATTAGTAACCTTAAATGAACAAGCTTATTACTGCTCATGAAATTTCGGCTCTTCAAGTCTGCTTTTAGCGCGTCCATTATTGCCCTTGTTGCTCCGATTTTAGCAAACAGTCCCGCCTTTGCCCAAGCGCCTTCATTCTTCTGCGGCGCTGCTGGCGGCCGCCCAGCTACAATCGCTGTCCAACAAGGCAAAAATATTCCCGTTATTTTGTGGGTAGCTGATAACTATTTCAATGAATCAGGAGAAGACGCGATTACTCGGTGCACCCGAGTCTCAGGAATTCTCAACAACTCGCAACCGCAAGGAAGCTGGGAGAATGTTGTCACAGCAGGTGCATCGACCACTGGTCAACTAATTATTTGTGCAGCTAATCCTCAAGACGGTTCCTGTAGATTATTATATCAAGTACCCAAAGGCCAAAATCCAGAACAAGCCCGACAAGAACTCTTAAAAAGAGTTACAAATCCTAATGTAAGTGTTTCGCCTGTTAAAGTAAATTGATAGTAATAACTCATTAGCTACGGGTAGGACATGGCAATGCCGTGTCCTACTTGCTAAAGTCATGTATGCACCCTACTTGCAGATGGTTGAAACTCTTGTAAAATACTTCGGTTGAGTGGTGAAAAAATTGCAGCTTTGCTTCAGCAATTCTTCTAACCCTTCAACCTGCCTCAGCCAGACAGTGCCGTTGCTTCCAGCTACAGCAATTTGCTTTCCGTCTCGACTCCAACTGACACTAACAACATTCTCCTCAAACTCAAATTGAGCCACCTGCCGCCCCGCTAAATTCCACAGCCGTACAGTCTTGTCAATTCCCACTGTAGCAAGCCGTTCTCCGTCGGGACTAAAACTAATTGATTTCGCATCAAAATGCAAGGTTTGAAATTCCTTAACTAATTCTTTTTCTGACAGATTCCACAGCCCAACTTTGCCATTCAATGTTACTGTAGCAAAGTGAGACTGGTGTGGAGCGGGAGTGAAACTGAGCCCAATTACCTGAAGGGGAAGTGTTTTTTTCAGTTTTCCAGACAAATTCCAAATTCGCACTGTAGAGTTGCCATCTAAAGTCGTTATAAAATCGCCGTTTGGGCTAAAATTTACGCTTCTCACTAAGCCGTTGTGACCCGGGAGTTTCACGCGAGACGATATTGATTTTGGCAGTTTTGACAATTTCCAAATTGCAGCATTGCTGTCTATTCCTGCGGCCGCCAACAACTTTCCTTCGGGACTAAAACTGATGCTAGTAACTGAGCCTTGAATCCCTTTGAAGTTAGAAATATTTTTTCCTGATAAATTCCATATTTTAACTGTGCTGTCCCTTCCTGCGGTCGCTAAAAAATTACCGTTTGGGCTAAAGCTTACCATATTAACTGACTGCTGCAAAGCTTTCCATTCAGCAATTTTTCGCCCAGAAAAGTTCCAAAGCTGAACTCTATCATCTATTCCTGCGGTTGCTAATATGTTCCTGGTGGGGCTAAAACTGATGCTGGTAACTGCACCTGTATGAGCTTGCCAATTTATCTTAGTTTGGGGAAGTGATGATGTTTTTATCTGCTGTTTTTCGCTAATTTTATCAAGAATTATTTGTAAGGCTAACAGCGGTCTAGTTGCCGGATATTTTTCTAGGTTATCTTGGTTTTCAACTAAGGCTTTTAATCTTTTTCCGGAGGCGATAGCCCTCAGTAAAGCTTCTGATAAAGCTTCGGTGTTTTCGTTTTTTTGAGATACTGCTAAAAGTAAAGCATCGCTGCCAGTTTGTTCGATTTCGATACTTGCTTGTGCTAGTTTAAACCGCTCGTAAGCGAGAGTTGAAAAGCCGATCGCCCCCACTAACGATGCTGCCAGTACCACTGAACCGATGCCGATCCACTGTTTGGCTTTTTGTTTGGCAGAGTCAGCTTCACTCCAAGCTTTTTCTGCATCACGCACAGCTTTTTTGGTTTCTAGTGTAGCTGACTGCAGCAGTTGATTTTGGTCGCTCAAAATAACTTTTTGGCTGGCAGTCAAAAACTGAAAATCTTCGTTTCTCAAGCTTTTATCGGCCGCCCAAACTAATGCTGACTGCAAATCATTACCTCGCAACAGTTGGGAATCATCTTCAGAGTTAGAATTTAGCCAGAGTTTGATAGCTTCCGAGTAAGGCGAGAGTTTTTCTAATTTTTGTTCGATTAACTCTTTGTTAAATACAGCTTCATAAATAGGGTTAGAAATTGTTAATTTTTCCCGGCGTTTAACGATTAATCCGCTCAATCGTAATTCCATTTGTTCGGCACTGCCATCGGGGACAATTTCAGCTTGTTCTAAAATTTGCTGATACAATCCGAGTCTCCTGACAATGCGCTGGTTTTCTTTGAAAAGCCGATCGCGAATTGTGGACAAATGTTCGGGTACATCTTGAGTTTCCCAATTCTCCACGATTTTCAAGCGGACTACTTTCTCCACCCACTCTTTGGAATTTTGGACTAATTTGGCATTTTCAAAGAGAAGTTTGCACAGCTTTTGAGTCAAAAAAGGCTGCCCGCCAGTCCAATACAAAACCTCTCTCACAACTTCATGAGGGCTGTCTGTAAGCTCTGCCAACCCCGCTGCTAGCGGTTGAGCTTCTGTTTCGTCAAAACCAGTTAATTCGATCGCCTTGCCAATATTAAAAGGGGTGTTGCTGCTGGCATTTTGCTCGCGGCACAAATCCGTCGGCGATGCTACGCCTAAGAGGGCCCAAGTTAGGCGATCGAACTCTGAATTGTTGGCGCGCTTGTTGTAGCACGATCGAATTAAGGCTAAAAAATCATCGGCGGGAAAATCTAGGGCGAGAATGCTGTCGATTTCGTCAATAAAAATGACAATATTGCTGGAAATGTTGGCTAAGAGTATGGTTTCGATGAATTCGCTCAATCTTTGAACCGGACTTAAAAAATTGCGATCGCGCCACCAAGTCCGCACGTTGACAATATCCGACAGGTTAAAGTTATTTTCCAGAATGCGTAGCAAACCAGCATACCACTGTTCGGGAGTGACGCCGCGGTTGCCAATTTCCGAAATGTCGATCGCAGCACAAGCAATTCCTTCATTTCTCAGCCGCTGAATTGTCCGCACCTGCAAGCTAGATTTGCCCATTTGCCGGGAATTCAAAACATAACAAAATTCCCCGGCTTTCAATCCGTTATAGAAATCCTCGTCTGCTTGTCGCTTCACATAATTGGGAGCGTTATTTGTGAGACTGCCGCCGACTTGATAGTAACTGGGCTTTGTAGTAAAATTCATATAAGTTATTCGGCGGTTGAAACCGCTACTACACAAACAAAGTCCGCCTTCGCGGACTGAAGAAGTGAGGCGGTATTAAAGCATAATTCTGTATGATAAATTCTAACACAATACAGTATGAAAACTGATTGGACGGGATATAACGACGACAAAGACCAGTTAAGAGCTGAAATTTGGTCTTTGCTGAAGCATCAAGCCGCATCTATTGGCGATCCGTTTGGCCATATTCCCCACTTTGTCGGTGCACAGGTGGCTGCGAAAAGATTGGCAACTTTACCAATATGGCAACAAGCAAACACGATTAAGTGCAATCCAGATTCGGCGCAAATTCCGGTGCGGATGCAAGCTTTGCAAGATGGAAAACGCCTGTATATGGCAGTACCGCGATTGACAGACGATCGCTGTTTTGTTGAGTTGACTGCTGGGGATTTGCAGAGACAAAATATATCAATTGCCGAAAGTGCGATCGCCCGCAAAGCACTCGCTTGCGGAAAATTAGTAAGTTTTGCAGAAATGGAGCCGATTGATTTAGTAATAGTCGGCTGCGTAGCAGCAGGGCCGGGCGGTGGAAGAACCGGGAAAGGTGCAGGATTTGCGGATTTAGAATTGGCTATGTTGCAAGAATTCCAGTTAGTACAAATGGATACGCCAATTGTGACAACAGTGCATCCTTTGCAAATAGTCGAAGATTTGCGTTTACCAATGCAAGCTCACGATTGGGCCCTGAATTGGATTGTTACTGCCCAGGAGGTAATTGAGACTAATACAAGTTATCCGCGTCCAATTGGGTTAAACTGGGATTGTCTACGGCCGGAACAGTTAGCACAAATTCCAATTTTGCCAAAGTTGAGAGAGCAATTAACCAATAAAAAATAGCTTTCAATCCAAATCAAGGCAAAAGAGCATCTACAGCGATCGCCCCAATTTCTCTCTCTTCAATAATAATCGGTACAACAGCCGATCGCCCAAAATCTAACCTTTGACTGTAATCTGGCTGTTCGACTTCAACAAGAGGTTGAGAGTATACCTCAACCAACCCTTCCACAAGATTCACAATCCAATAAATCGCAATTCCAGCGCGGGCATAAATCCGTTTTTTGACAGTGCGATCGCGCTGAAGCGTCGTATCTGATACTTCAATAATCAGGGCAATATCTTCCGCACCCGGATGCCGATCGAGATACTGTCGCGTATCTCCTCGGACAACCACTATATCAGGTTCAGGTTCGCTATTGGATAGCGTGATGGGTTCTTGAGAATCGACATACCAACCAGGGGGTAAAATATTCTCTAAAGCTGTTCTGACAAGACGAGTTGTGACTCGATGCGGTGGATTTTTGGGCATTTTGAAAACCAGCCAACCTTCCAGCAATTCTACAGAGTCATCATCCGTGAGAATGCCAGCTTGAATTATCGCATGATACTGCTCGATGCTCAAGCGCAAAATCAGATCGTTCGGAATTGCTGCAACAGTTTCGACGGGCGGCATAACTGTAGGGGGGAGTTGATTATTGTCTTATTTTACCGTTTCTTTAACGAACCGCGAAGGCGCGAAGGACGTAAAGTAAGAAAGAAAAAGAGGAAGAAGGTAATTTCATAATATATCTACTTTGTGGTGAACACGCGCCATGCAATGAAAGCTGTAAAAGCTAGATAACCAAATACGGCTATCCAATCTAGCCAATTATCGGAAGTTATCAAAAAAATATCGTTCATGGCTATCATTCACCTGATTATTACTTACCGCAGTTACTGACCAAATTTTACCCGATCGCGCTCAAGTGGGATCGAAAATATTGTCGATACAGTTCGCACCTCGGCACGCACTCGTTCCCCTGCAACTTCACCAACCCCAAACTGTCTAATTTAAAAGCCTGCATTGCCTTTAATTGCACCGGAGAGTCCGCCGCCACAATCTCTCTCATCCCCTGCGCTAACTCAGGATATTCTTCCAAATTCCACAACTGCCGCCGCAAATGGTCGCTGTAAATTCCCGCATCTGCGATCGCAGTTTCTTTTAATTCATTCAGTGTCAAATCCGATCGCGAAATGTGATATAATGCAACTCGCACTAAATACGGATGACCGCCGACAATTGCCATCAAGTTTTCAACTTCTGCATCCGACCAATTCAAGTTGTGGCGCGCTGCTAAATCTTGTATTTGCTGAGAGTTGAATTCGGGCAAATCTACGGGCAGTCCGACGTTGAAAGGCGATTGATTGATGTTCATCGGGATGTAAACTTCGGTGGAGTGAACTACAATTAATCGCAGTTTTTTCCAGATGTCGCGCCGCTTCGATTCTTCGTGCCACGCCCGCAGCAGTCCTAAAAAGTCTTCGGCAATGTCGGGATATTGGAAAACGCGATCGATCTCGTCTAATCCTAAAATTAAAGGACTGTCGATTTGTGGTAAAATGTATTTTTCAAAGTAATCTTTGCAGTTGACTTTGCTGCCAAAAATCTCGTCCCAATAATCATCTAATTGATTGGGTAAGTGCAACTCGCGGCCCACGTAAGCGCAAAACCATTTTAAGAATTTATCTAAGTTGGCAAATACGCCTTTATCTACTAACTGAAAAGTTAGCGGCACTGTGCAATAACCTTGACGGGTTCCGTGATGCAAAATTCTTGCCATCAATGAAGTTTTGCCCATTTGTCTCGGCGCTTTGATTCTAATTAACGCGCTGGGCTGCACAATAGTTTGATAACAGCGTTCTTCGATGGGCGGGCGTTCTACATAAAATTGAGAAGCAACATCTACTTGTCCTCCCGGTAATTCCGGTTCAGCGGCGGGTAGAGGTATTTCGTCGCTGCTAATTTCTAATAGCTGTTTTTGTGTTAAATTTTCCGTTTCTTCGGTAACTGGTGCGGGTTCTTCTGCTAGTAAATTCAGAACTTCTTCGATAATAATTGGAGTGTCGGCGGTGGTTTTCCATTCCCTCTGTTTGATGCGGTACAGATAGCCACGCAAGTCGTGATTTAGAGGCGCGTTCAGGGGAAAACCGACGCGGATGGGGAGAATTATTGGTTTTCTGTCAGGGCGGGAGTCTTGCAGTTCTTTTGCTTGCTGAACTTGGTATGTTAGTAGTTCGCTTTGGTTTCCCGTTGGCGGCAACAGTAGTAGCAAATAATCGCATTCTTGGAGGAAGAAATTAATGCGATCGAACCAATTATCTCCCAATCTAATGCTATTTTCTGTGGTAAAGACTGTATGCCCGATCGCGCTTAAGGCTATTTCCAACTGTTTTCCCAACTCGCGATCCGGTTCGGCGCTGCGATAACTGACAAATACTTTAACAATTCTGCTGCTGGCTGTATCTTCCGCTGCCGGCGAATTGTCCAGCTCGTCTAAATTTGTCGGTTCCTCAAGTTTAGCCGATCGGTGGTCGCTAGCAGCCAGAGTCATTTCAAAAGCCGCGAACAACTGTCGAATTTTACTCAAATCCGCACCTTCTCTACCCTGCTTAATTTTGCTGACTGTATCCGCACCAACGCCAGACTCAGCCTCGATTTCAGTCAGAGTACCTCTAATGTTATGTCGGTCAGACCATTCTTGGAGCGCCTCGTTAAGTTTCTTTAAGCCAGAGGCAGTGAGAATGCGACCGCGATCGCGTGTTGACTTGAGCACTTCGCTTGCAGTGAAAGGGGAACGAATCTAGAAAGTTTAACGCCTTAAGTACCCATTTTAGGCGATTTTAAGGAAGATAATCAGCCAGCCGGAATTTAAGGAATTTTACTTGGGGAGGTTTTTTTGGCGATCGACTCCTGAAACTCTGTCCTGATAACGGCTTCAACAGTTGAATATATTTTAGGATAAAAAGTTTTTCTTAAGTCCCCAATCTCCGCCGCTAATCACCACTTAACTTTTTAGAGTAGATACACCAAGCAAAAAAGGAGCAGCCAAATGAGCAAAATCTTACACAGACTGGCAATGGCCGCTTTGGGAACCGCCGCCATTTTCACAATTAATACACTTAATAATTTAACAGAAGCATCCGCCGCTGGTAAATTTGACCAACCAGAAATTTATCAAAACACAGTTTTTCCACTTGGCGTACCGGGTCAGTTCCATAAATAGGGCAATTCATTGATTGATTGATTTAATTGAATTAAGGAGAAATTATGAAGTCTACACTGTGTTCGCCACAACCTATAGCTACCAAATGTGACTCCGTTGACGCTGAGGCTATCGATGCCTGCACTGCACTTGCGTGGGTGGAATTGGTAGCATTAGATGCCAGCGCTCTCACGGGGGATGATTGGCTGGCTTTGTGCGATGATATAGATAGCGGAGAAATCTACCGCTGCTGGTTTTTGTGGTGCGATCGCGAAGTTAGCGGTAATTGGGAAGCTTACGATCCTTTGAGCGATCGCCGATTTGTTGCTAAAGGAAAAGTGTTTCTCAAAGCCGCGATTGACTCGCTAGAAGATGCTAGAAATCGAGAAGTCGCCTAACTTGAATTCATCTCAAGTGACTAAAATTTTGGCCGACAAAACAATAATTCTCCCAAGAGAATCTGCCCGTGTACAAAGTTTTGTCTGCCTGCGCGAGACTGGAAGAAAAAGGGGTAATAGAACCGGATTTGAGAGCAGTCCCGGAAACGGAATACTCTCAAAGCAAATAAAAAAATTACGGCTGCGGGCAAGAGTTGACTGTATGATGCTAGGTGCTTCGTCTCGAAAGCGGTTGCAAACGTTTTTCCAGCCGCTTTCTCGTTGCAGCCGTTAAACTCTTTCTTTTTAAACATGACTCTAAAACTGCAATGGCTGTTGCCGGCCGCCCTTAGTCTTTTCTCGATCGCCCTGCCCGCAAAAGCTGATACACTAACATCTTGGCACTTCGAGGCGAGCAAAAATCAGCTCAATTTAACAACAGATTCAGGAGTTCAGCCGGAAGTTAAACTAATTGCTAATCCCACGCGCTTAATAATTGATTTACCGGGAATAGTCTTGGAATATCCCGAAACTCCTCAAAGCTACAACTCAGCTATTCAACAAATTAGAGTCGGGCAATTTGACACCGGAACTACCAGGTTAGTGATACAATTAACTCCCGGTTATAAGTTAGATCCGCAAAAAGTCCGAGTCATTAGAGAATCTTCCACTCGCTGGTCGTTTCAGTTGCCTAATCCCGAGCAAATAGCGGGGAACGAGTCTTTGATCCCAACAGCTATTACCCGCATAGAACAAGCAGCAGGTCAAGTTACGCCCACTGTTTCGCCGGGAAATCAGAGAAACTATTCCGCTGATTTGGGGATGTCAACAGGCTTGGAAATGACAGCCATCAAGCCTCAAATCGAAAGTGCGATCGCACAGTATAGATCCCTCAGCGCCGGAATGTTTTTTCTGGATTTAGATACAGGAAACTATTTGGATATCAAGGGCGATCGAGTATTTCCGGCCGCCAGTACCATCAAATTACCTATTCTGATTGCTTTTTATCAAGATGTAGACGCAGGCAAAGTTAGCCTAGACGAAACATTAGTTATGAAGTCCGACTTAGTTGCCAGCGGTTCTGGAACTATGCAAGACAGACCAAATGGCACTCGGTTTAGCATCAGAGAAACCGTAGATAAAATGATTACCATCAGCGATAATACAGCCACCAACATGATTATTGAACGTTTGGGGGGAATTACTAAACTCAACGAGCGTTTTCGCAGTTGGGGATTAACTGATACGAGAATTCGCAATTGGCTCGGCGATTTTCAAGGAACAAATACCACAAGTTCTGTTGATATGGTAAAGCTGCTGGCGATGCTGTCTCGCGATAAATTAGTTTCTGAATCGAGCCGGGAACAAGCTTTAGAATTACTGCGGCACACAACAACTAGAACGCTTTTGCCTTCCGGTTTGGGCCCAGGAGCCGTGATTGCTGACAAAACCGGAGATATCGGCTTTGTAGTTGGCGATGCGGGAATTATTGATATGCCCAACGGTAAGCGTTATTTAGCGGCGATATTTGTCAAGCGTCCTTACAATGACCCGATTGTGAGAGATTTTGTGCGTCGGATTTCGCGGATTGTTTACAATTATTTAGACCAACCTGCGGCGAGAGTACCGGAGAAGTTACGTTGATCAGACAATTCGGCGATTGAAATCGCTACTAAACAAACAAAGTCCGCCTTCGCGGACTTGAAGAGAAGATTTTTAATTACTAATGACTATTCTTTGCGCTCGATTGCTACAGTCAAATGAGCCGCAACTGCCCCCACTGTAGCAAGTACAGCAGCAATTGGAAAGACTACTGAGCCGGCAACGCCGCCTACCAATCCAGCCATCAGCGGAATGTCTGCCAAAGTCCGCCCTTGCGAGTTTTTGATGACGAGGCGGCGGAGTTTTCCTTGCTGAATTAGTTCTTTGACTTTAGCAATTAAACTATCGGCGCTAATCTTAAATTCTTCCACTCTGACTTTTTCCTCTGTTACAAATTCTGAGGCGAATACATGAGTTTCAACTGTTGCGTTGGCTGAATTCCCGGCCGCTGCTGTTTCGTCTTGCAGAATCGTTACTTGTTCTTCTGTGCGATTTACTTGTGAGTTCATTTTTTGTAAGGGCGGGCGAAAACCAGCCGTTTAATTTCTATACTCCGATCTTCGGCGATCGCACTTAGGAATGACAGGCAAGGAAACCCTACAATCTGCATTCGTACTTTCCACCCCCGCCTTTTTACTCACAACATTATTTTTGTGGCGTTAGATCAGAGCGGGTTTACCTCTTCCTAAAGGTAGAGATAATATTGTTTAAACAACCCGTCTCTAGATACAAGTAAGGTGCGTACTGCCAGCTATGCCAAGGTGGCTGCTGTCTGTTGAATCTTTAAATTGGACACCAAGCGAAGTAAAGTCAGGGAAAATAATTAAAATTAAAACTTTATATTTCTACAATGACTTCAAAAGTGATTGCTATCTAGGCACAATCAAGCTATGGCTTGCAATGCCAGTTCTCAAAAGCATCCCAGAGATAGCGATCGCACTGGCGAAGGACAATAAAATCAGAAACGCAAGCCGAGTACATCAACGAACATCTGAATCAAGATATTAAGCTTGCAGATCTAGCTCAATTGCTGGGCATGAGTCAATTTCATTTCAGCCATCTGTTGAAGCAGTTGATAGGCACATCTCCCTAACAATATTCGATCGCGCAACGGGTAAAACGGGAGAAGCAGTTGTTGAAATAAAAAGAGCGATCGATTAAGGAAGCGTGATCGCGGCTATTTGACATAAATAGTTTGAGCAGTAGAGAGAATTTCTTGACGGCGAATCCACTTGGAACTGCGATCGATCGCCCGTTTACTGATTAGATCGACTGCTCTACTTAGCAGTGCTTCGAGTTCTTCCTGCATTTGGGCGCGATCGAGTAGACCCCAGTTGGCTGTGGGGGCAAAAGCAACTAGGATATCGATGTCGCTGTCTGCATGAAAGTCGTCGCGAAGGATCGAACCAAAGAGGGAGAGTTCGATGATTTGCCACTGTTGGCAGAATTTGGTGATTTGGTCAATTGGTAGGGCGATCGCGGTTTTGATTCAGCCTCCTTGGTCTAGGAGCAACTAGATTTCGACAAGATTGTATAATAGCAGGTAACAATGAGACTTCTATTTTGCATTTTTACATAAATTTCTCATTAATAACTCCATAGATTGAGAACCACAAACTGATTATTGAGTTCATATTCGGCTGTTTCTAAATTATCAATTGCCTTCACTATCGCCTGATAACTCATATTCTTAGAAGCTTCAGAATCTTGATAAACTGCCAAAATTCCTGAATGTTCTGGGTTCGCTTGATGCAATTGCTGAAAGTCATCACAATTGCGTGTAAGCAGCACTCTCTCATTTTCTCTGGCAGCGTTTAGCACGACTGAATCTGGATGATTCATTAAATCCAATGTATTGACTGTAGCTACATCGTGACCGGCTGCCTGAAGAAGATTGACTAAATACTTTGCTTGAGAATCTTCGTCAAGCAGCATTCGTAGACTCAACTTGGACTCCTTTTACTTCCAATCGATAGCGTTCCTCGTCTGCTTCTAATTTTAAAAGTTCTTGATGATTTTCACAGTAATCAATCACCTCATAGATAGCAGACAGAGGTAAATCCCAATTTTCGGCAGCTTCTTCGGGTGACATCCCATTAGCAGTCATGTCTCGCCAAATAGTCGATGCCAGTAATTTACGTCCCTTAATGTAAAGTTGTTTGCGCCAAGCATGAGGACGTGCAATTAAATATTGCCAATTCTCGATTTCTGGTGTACTTTGCAGGGATTGAACGATCGCACTTAGCAGGGCAAGGCGATCGCTGACTGATAGTTGGCTGGCTTTTTCTTTAAGCTCTTGCAAGGACATAAAAAAATACTCCAACAAAGGTTGGTATCTTAATTATAGTACAATGCGATCGAAATGGCAAATTGCCACAACATTGAAACTAGAGTTTATGCCCACACATATGACACAGCAGATCAACTTTGTGCAAGGAGAAATTTTTAATCAAGAAGAAGGAGCTTCTGTTGAATTTAAGGAGATTAACTCACCGGATCCAGTTAATAGGATTAAGAAGATTGTAGACCATGCTGAAAAGTATGTAGTTGGATTCCTGAATGCCCAAATAGAGGGATATCTCTATTTGGGCATAGATGACTCCGGGATCATTCAGGGGGTCACTCTCGATCGAAATGACAGAGACGAGATTAGTAGAAGTATTCCTGATAAATTAAGAAGGACTGATCCGGCTATTCCTCATCACTATTATGATGTGAATGTTCATAATATTTCCAATTCGGAGGGGGCGCGTATAGAAAACTTGTATGTTGTGCAAATACACGTTATCAAGACAGAAGATAAATATCCTTATAGAACATCAGGGGGAAGTATGTACCTGAAGAAAGGGACAACCTGTATGAAACTGAACAGTCAAGAAATTGCCAAAGAAATGGAGAGACGCACACAGGTACATTTGCGAAAAAAAGCTGACGAACTTGATAGAAAACTAGAAAAGGAACCTAATAATCCTGACCTTTTAAGCAAAAGAGCTGAAGTTGCAACAGATATGGGTGATGTTGCTAATATGGATCGATTTTACCGGAAATTGCTTGAACTAGATCCTAAAAGCCCAAAAATGAGGAGAGAATATGCCACGGCTTATCAGAGTATAGGTGATATAGAAGGCGCGTTATCTATCCTCAATGAGGCACTTAAATCCAATATCAACGACTTTTCTATTTTAAACAACAAAGGATTAATGCTTCAGGAGCTAGACAGATGGGATGAAGCTCTTTTATTTTATCAAAATTTGCTTAAAATGAAGCCGGATGATTATACTATAATTACTCAAATTGGCGTTATCTTAAGGCATAAATGCCAATATAGTGAATCTATTAAATTTCTTAATTATGCACTCTCAAAAAACCCCAATTATAGACTGGCAAAATATGAAAAGAAAAAAACCTATCAGGCTTTTAAAAGAGGTAATACGAATTAATAATATCTATAAACTATCATAAGACTTTTAATAAGATTGAGAAATTTATAAAATCGTGGTATAATTACCTTAGTACCTACTTAATGGGTATTTATTTCCGTGAGCGATACTGCGACGGAGGACTCTCAACTTAGCTTTACGCTCCTGGTACTGAACAGTGTCAGTGTGCGCTGCGTATGCAAAAAGCGTGAATGCTCAGAGAGTAGGTACTTCATTTTAAGAGTCGGAGCGGATAGTTATGAAAAATAAGACTTATGTTCCTCCATTTTTATACGAGAGTTGCGAAGAACTTTCCCAAAAGTTCAAAGAGCTTAAATCACCTTATGATGTTGCTCAACTATTGAGAGTTCCCTATGAATATCTTATATACTATATTTACCGAACTCCTCACGATTCTCGGTACACAAAATTTCAGGTTCCCAAGAAATCTAGAGGTTATAGAACTATTCATTCCCCTAATGGTTCGTTAGGGATAGTTCAAAGAAAGCTGAGCCAAGTTTTATATGCTGTCTATCGACCAAGACCTTCTGTTCACGGATTTGCGACTTCGCGTAGCATTATTACTAACGCTAAAGCTCACGTCGGAAAAAAGTTCATTCTCAACCTGGATATTAAGGATTTCTTTGGCTCTATTAACTTTGGTCGAGTTAGGGGATTGTTCATGGGAAAACCCTATGAACTAGACGAGAAAGTCGCGACAATCTTAGCTCAGATATGCTGTTTCGATAATCGCCTGCCACAAGGAGCACCAACTTCACCAATAGTCTCAAATCTTATTTGTGCAAAAATGGATAGCGAATTACAAAGATTTTCCCGAGAGCATGGGTTATTTCATACACGATATGCAGATGACATTACTTTATCTAGCAACAGGAATGAACTACCAGTCTCATTAGTTTCCTCTTATGAAAAAGGTTCTTCTAAGGTTGTTTTAGGAGATGAATTGCGAGGCATCATAGAGAGAAATGGGTTTAGAATTAACGATGCAAAAGTGAGGCTATCTTACAACAAAACACAAAGGCAGGAAGTTACAGGTCTAATTGTCAATCAAACTATTAATGTAAGTCGTAAATACGTCCGTAATATTGACGGTGCTCTTCATGCCTGGGAAAAGTATGGACTACAGGCAGCTACAGAAACTTATGAATCAAAATATGCGAAGAAAGTGACTTTGCCCGAAAAGGAGCTAGCGCGTTTCGTAGACTCTGTACGTGGGAAAATCGAGTTTGTAGGTAGTGTTAGAGGCAAAGATGACTACCTCTATCAGAAGCTTCTGAGTAAGTTCAACGAGATTAAAAAAAAAGAAGCTGATAATCAAAAAGTTACAGAGACTGAAGATCCACGATAACTTCTCAAATACGGCCCAACAATTGAAATTGCGTGCGGTGTATCTGCCCTTAACGCTGGATGACAAGTATCCTCATGCCGATCACGAGCTACACAAATCCATCTGCAATTGCTATGCTGTAACAGAATAAATTTTGTTTAGGGATTCTCTAAATAATCTGGTTTGTGCCGGATCTAAATAATCTGGTTTGTGCCGGAGTGGGAAGGTCAGCGCTAAACTAAGTTAGGTAAATGACTTTCTATACAGATGACTATTTTTACTCTGCGATCGATCAAAAAAGACTTCGGCATCAAGGAACTCTTGACAGATGCCAGTTTCAGCCTGGATGAAGGCGATAAAGTCGGACTCATCGGCACCAACGGTTCCGGCAAATCCACCCTCCTGAAAATGATTGCCGGTATGGAGTCGATCGACTCTGGCGATCGCTGGGTCAATCCAGGGTCTACAATTGTCTATCTCCCCCAACAGCCGGATTTAGACGAAAATCACACTGTCTTAGAGCAAGTATTTGCCGACAGTGGCGAACAAATGGCTTTAGTGCGCGAATACGAGGAAATTTCCGATCAATTGTCCCACGGCAAAGGCGATACAGACAAGTTGATGGCGCGTCTGTCTGCGGTGTCTGAACGCATTGATGAGGTGGATGCGTGGGATTTGGAAACCAAGGCGAAATTGATTTTGACCAAGTTGGGGATTGAGGATTTTGATGCGAAAATTGCCGACTTGTCCGGCGGCTACCGCAAGCGAATTGCCTTAGCAACGGCTTTGTTGTCCGAGCCCGATGTGTTGCTGATGGATGAACCGACAAACCACTTGGATGCGCTGTCTGTGGAGTGGTTGCAGAACTATTTGAACGGCTATCGCGGTGCTTTGCTGCTGATTACGCACGATCGCTATTTTCTCGATCGCGTTACCAATCGCATCCTGGAGATCGATCGCGGCGATCTTTACAATTATGCTGGCAATTACGCTTATTACTTGGAGAAAAAAGCCTTAGCTGAAGAATCCGCAGCCAGCAGTGTTCGCAAACACGCGGGTGTATTGCGGCGCGAATTGGAATGGCTCAAACGCGGGCCGAAAGCGCGGAGTACCAAGCAAAAAGCGAGGATCGATCGCATTAAAGATATGCGAGCCCAGGAGTTCAAAACAGCCAACGGCAAAGTCGAAATTGCGACAGCGGGCCGCCGGATTGGTAAGAAGGTGATTGAGTTACTGAATATCAGTAAGGCCTATGGCGATCGCACTTTAATTAAAGATTTTACCTACAATTTCACTCCCGAAGACCGGATAGGAATTATTGGCTGCAACGGTGCGGGAAAATCGACACTGATGGATATCATCACCGGACGCATTCAGCCGGATTCGGGTACTGTCGAAATTGGCACAACCATTCATATCGGTTATTTTGACCAGCATTCAGAGGATTTGACGCCCAATGAAGACCAGCGAGTTATTGAATACTTGAAAAGTGTGGCGGAGTTGGTGCAAACGGCGGATGGGGAAATCATTACCGCTTCTCAAATGTTGGAAAAGTTTCTGTTTCCACCGAACCAACAGTATGCACCGATTAACAAACTTTCTGGCGGGGAAAAGCGTCGGTTATTTCTGTTGAAAGTGCTGATGAGTGCGCCGAACGTGCTGATTTTGGACGAACCGACAAACGACCTAGACGTGCAGACCTTGGCTGTTTTGGAGGATTATCTCGAAGATTTTAACGGCTGCGTGATTGTGGTGTCCCACGATCGCTATTTTCTCGATCGCACGATCGACATGGTTTTCGCCTTGGAACCGGGCGGCAATTTGCGCTTGTATCCCGGCAATTATTCGGTGTATTTAGACTACAAGAAAGCCGAAGAAGCCAAGGAACTCAAAGGGCAAAAAGAAAAAGAAAAACTAACACGCACCGCTGAATCTAACAATTCAAAATCCAAGAGTTCCACTCAAAGCTCCACCAAAGTTTCATTTAATGAGAAGCGGGAATACGAACAATTAGAAAGTCAAATTCCGAAGATGGAAGCTGAGAAACAAGAGATTGAGAAGAAGTTGTCTAACAATGCTCCGAGCGGGTTTGCGGAGGTAAAGAAGTTATCGGATCGTTTAGCTCAGTTGACGCAGCAGATCGATCAGGCGACTGAGCGCTGGTTGGAGTTAGCCGAACGGGTTGGTTAATTTGTGGTGAGTGCGATACCAACCTTCCCACTCACCGGACACAGACTTTCAAGATTGCTGCGGGTACTGCTAAACCGACCATTTTTTGGCTAGAGCCTTAGACCACTTGGTAAAAGTCGGCAGATGGGTATGGCAAAAGTTTTCTATGTCAATTTCCCCCTCGTAACTCAAGCTCACAAACGGTGGAAACATTAACAGTGCGCCCTTTAGCTTGGCGGCATCGGGTGTACCCGGTTTGCTGACTTCAATGTAGATATTGTGCAAAAGCTGAAGTAATTGATCGGGATACTGACTGCTAGTTTGTAGTTTCCCCACTTGCTCTACAAGTTCTGCAACCACGATTTCCGCCTCTGGTTCAGTAATTTCTACCTGGGTTGCTCGTGTCGCTAGAAGCTGCCAGTATTCTTCCTCAAAGGGACGCATCTGCTTACGTAGCTCTTGAATCCCCAGCTCAATGCGAGTTTTTTCCTCGAAAGAGGCTAAAATTTTAGCCTTTTCTCTACCTGCTATGTCCTTGCGGAGGAGTTCCAGATTCTCTTCAACTGCACGAAAACGATCGTTTGACATTTGATTAGACTCCATATTTACCTTAATATACTGACTAGATGCTGATTCAGTTGGTGGAACTGAATTGATTATAGGTCGTGTTTTTGTCTCAGCGCGCACTTCAGACTGAGGTGCATCTGCTGGTTTTGCTTCAACCTGAATTGTTTTGACTGCGGGCTTAATTCCAAAGATATCTAGCCAATCCTCAGTAGAAAGCGCATTCTCCATTGCTTCTACTGCTAGCTCATCAACGGTGGTTTCAACCAGTAAACGTTTTTCAATAAGTTTTGTCTTAATCCGCTCTTCAACTGTACTCTTCATCCAAAAGCTGTAAACGGTTACACTATATTTCTGACCAATTCGATGAGTTCGATCCTCCGCCTGCTGCATTGTCGCTGGATTCCACCAGTGATCGAAATGAATCACATAAGTCGCTTCAGTCAGAGTTATGCCATAACCAGCAGTCTTTATTGTTGCTAAAAATACTGTAACATCTGGATTATTACGAAAATCACTTACTGCTTGATCTCTCTGTTGGTTGGAAACTTCACCTGTATAAACAACATATTTAATTTTTCTGTGATTCAATAATTTTGCAATTTTATCTGTTCCTTCTTTAGTGTACTGTGAGAAAATTAAAACTTTCTTTTTGTTGGCAGCAATCGTCTCCACATATTCCAGCAATAATGCTGTTTTTGGACTCTCCGATTTCTCTTTTGCAAAATTGCATATCAGTTTCAATTCAGTCAGCAATGCAAGAATATGTTGAATTTTAATAGTTTGCTTTACACCTAGAGATGTCTCAATTTTTTGCCGACCTGCCTGTAATGCTCGGTCATATTCGGCTTTCTGATGTTTATCCAGATCCAGCCAATGTTCCTGACGTACCTTATCTGGAATATCTGGCAAAACTTCCTGCTTCAATCGACGCAGCATATAGGGAGTGATAGCTTCTTTCACAGCTTCAGGAGAATCCTTAACCCCACCTCTGAATGTGCCTGGACGGATAAAAGCAAATAGTGACTTCACATCATCCAGGCTATTTTCTATCGGTGTACCTGTCAGGGCCCAACGATATTCAGACTGTAAACAACGAACAGCTTGCGAAATCTTAGTGTCTCTATTTTTGATTTTCTGTGCCTCATCCAAGATGATGCAATCAAACTTGTTATAATCAGTTAAAACTTGATTGCGTACATCTGTACGCAACGTGTCATAAGTTGTAATGTACACATGAAATTGCCGTTCCCATGCAAGTTTTCGTTGCTCTTGGTTGCCACCACGAATAACTGCAACTTCCAGTTCTGAAGCCCAATGATAAAAGTGTCCGTTCCATCCTTCGGAATTACCTGTTTTAATACTTAAGTCAATGCTACCGATAACCGCAGGTGGACACAGGATTAATGCCGAGCTAATCTTTCCTTGACGAAACAGCAAGCGCAGAGCATTCAGTGCCTGAACCGTTTTACCAGTGCCCATTTCGTCTGCCAACAAAGCTGATGGCCGATCTACAAGCCAACTAATTCCCTGTTGCTGATATCCGCGCAGTTCATGATAAAAATCTAACTTCTTCGGAAACTCTAGCGATAGCGGAGGTAATAAAATAGGAAGCAAAAGATCCCATTCGCTTGGCGAATTGGTTGGGATTTGGTCTTTATTTTGTTGCTTTTTATCTTGATCAAAAAAATGCCCAAAAATTTCAGGAACATTCAATGAAAAAAACAAATTTTCGGATACCTGAGAGGCAAACAAATTAACTTTTTCGTACTTGAAGGTTCTAGTGGGAGTAAATGGCTCGACATAGTTCTCCGAACAAATAACTCCTTCAATGAACCAGTCAGTGCAATCGAATACTCCTGGCTGCGGAATGTCGATCTCAGGAATACTCAAGTTTTCAGGAATAAGCAGGGATGCCTGAATTTGGTGAATTTCTGGTATCTTGAGCAGGAGATTATCCGATGGTTTACTCCTTGCCATGACTAAGCAAAGATTATCAGAAGTCAATATGAATGGAAACTGAAAACTCTGCGGATAAACAACAGCGGTTTCTATCCTCCAGACAGAGATAAAGTAGATATCTGGATATCTAACACCTGATGTAGTACGAGTAAGCTGCTTTGCAATTACTAGACCTCTTGCAAAATAATTTTATGATATAATGGAAAGTTTTGCTTGACTGGATTGAATCCCAACTATTAACTTAT
>NZ_JAUBSA010000084.1:0-23395 GCF_036702115.1 Microcoleus sp. LAD1_D5
TTTTTGGCTGGCATTTTTGTAAAAATTGACTAAACTTAATTTTTATTATACCCTATTTAAAGGTACAACAGCTTAGCGAATGCGCCCTATTCGGGATTGACCACTCGGCCAACCAGGGGATTTTCCCCGTGGTTTTGGTGCTTGAGCAGGAGTGCCAATCTTAACCAAAAGTGGGAAAAGGGATTGAGCCACCCGTCCAGGAGTCAAATTAGTCAGAGGTTTTTGCCAAGGCAAGTGATAGTCTCGAACTAAATCTTGAGCCAACCACAACTGCCAAGTTAACAGAGGCATCAAATCGCTCCAACGGTCACATTGTTCTGGGGTGCTGAGATGAGGTAGAGTCCAATGTAATGTTTGCTTGGCTAAACGATACCAATGCTCAATGGCAAAGCGGCGCAAATAGTCCATCCAGACTACTTCGAGAGAACAAGAATTCTCACCTTCACCTATCCATGCTAACCATAAAGGTTTAACCTGACGACAATTACTACCGAGAGCTTTTCGCTCTACCAAGATCAATGTCATCGGATGTTGATCACTAGAACGAAAGTGTAAGTTATCCCACCTTCTGATTTGTAATTGTCCTAGCTTTGGGTCATCTAATTCTACCATCTCCTCAGCAGCCCACCAAGTTTGGGGGTCATTGATCTGAAATTTCTTCCCGTGACTACGGGGGCGCCCTCGACCAGAATAAGCTGGTGGGGCAGAGTATAAACAGCGATTAGAACGCAGCCGGATTAACTTGTCGGCTTTGAGATGGGCAGTCTGCAAAACTAAACTGGCACAGCCATATTCCCGGTCAAATAATACTAATGGTCGTTGTGGCAACCCTGCTATCACTTGTTCTAACTGCCATGCCGCTTTACTGATGGGTGTATCCCAACTGGTGATTCGTTCGTGTCTTAAGGGTAAAGCCCAACTCCCTTGCGCTTCGGGTATCCAGGCAATTGTGGTGTAGCCCAAGCCGATTGCTATCGGTTTATTGCCATGAATTGCAGTGGCTTGATGTTCATAGGTACGCTCCCTCAAGGTTGGTGCATCTGGTCTCGCCCACGCTTGCGCGAGTCTACTGCTAAAATTGGTCTCTCTACTCCTGACATCTGCTGAAGATACAGTTTCATTAATTGCTCTCGGTCTGGCTGAGAGTCCTGTAAGGCTTCGGACACGCTTGACCATTGTCTTCGGAACAATGGGTTGAGTGCCATCTCTGTTAAACAATTGGCTCTTGGCGTGGTCATCACTGCATCCATCAGCTCAAACGTGGCATCTTTGGCTGGCCCTAGCATTTTATAGGCTTGTTGACGGAATTCTCTCAAGGCTTCACAATTCATCGTAGGCAGATTTGAGGTTTTTTGCTAATTCTCAATTTTCTGCCTTTAGGGAACCTGTGGCAATCACAGGCTCCCTTTTCTTTCCCTTGTTAGTCTAAACTCCAGTCATCTACTTCATGGTGATTTAACTGGTTATGTTTGGGGTCAATCAAAAATCAGAATTGAAGTCCCCATTACCAATGAAAAAGATAGACAAACTTATTTTGGCGCCCTCAATTATCAAAGCAAATAATTCCATATTCAGAGCCATCCCTCTGGTGATGGAAAATCAACAGTTAAATTTATAAAAACTTACAAAATAAATATAAAAATCGCAAGATTATCTTGATTTGGGATGGAGCTAGTTATCATAAGTATGGAGAATTTAGAGACTTTTTATTAGAACTAAATGGTGACAAAGAACCTGATAATTGGTCAATTACTTGTATTTTATTTGCTCCCAATGCTCCCCAACAGAATCCCGTTGAAGATATTTGGTTACAAGCTAAAAACTTTTTAAGAAAGTATTGGTATTTATGTAGGTCTTTTAAGATTGTCAAATTTTTATTTGAGTTTTTTACTAACGAACATAAATTTGATTTCCCCAAAATACGTCAATATAGCCTTTCTCAAACAGGTGAGGTACGAATTTTGACCTGGAAAGCTTGACAATACAGGGTTTCTGTATACCTCATTTATCTGAGAAACGCTATATACTTACACACAGAAAAGCATTTAGGATTGCTCTAGATATAGAAAATCATTTAGGATTGCTATATTGTACCTAATTGTTAAGCAAAGTGCTGTATTTATCTGTGGCTTTTTTGTAATTCCCTTTCATCCTCTCATCTATTAGACTTTCTAGATTGTATGGGTCTCCCTTTACACACCAATAAGATACTTTTTTGACTGAGCAACTGAGCAACCTAAAAAATCAGCGATTTTAGATTGCGTTTTGCCGTCATTGAGCAATAATAAAATCAGAATTCTTTCTCTAATGTTTCCCTTCTCTTCCTCTCTTAAGGCTTTTTGTAGTTTCTCTATTTGTTGGGGATTGAGATGGTTTTTGGCTGGCATTTTTGTATTAATTGACTAAACTAAATTTTTAGTATACCCTATTTAAAGGCACAACAGCTTACTGTTTCAACGCTTAGAAAGTACATTGAAAATCAGGATGCTCCCGAAGTATAATTGTCGGGCTCGCCAACCTCCGACCGACGCGCCTTTCATCAAGGGCGGTGATTTATTCGGGGTACTCCGCGCCAGCGCTCCGATACATCCCCCCTCTAAATACACGCCTGGGACGAACCGGCTGTTAGTTAAAAAATTCAATTAATCATTGATAATTGGTAATGGGAATTGGGAATTGTGTTTGTAGTGACGACTTTAATCCTCATAAAACGCGCTCGGACTTGCATTCCTCACTACCATCTATAATGCTGATTTTACCGGACACGCGCTGATTAACCGGACTCGATATCGACGGCAATCGCTCAACTGAGAAACATAAAAGTTTGTATTTTTCAAACTATTCAAATTCTTCTTGTGGGGCCTTGGTTCTAGCTCGCCTAAAATATGCAATTTCTAGGCCGATTAGGTGATGGGTTTGTGTTAATATTCTAAAATATCCAACAACCACGCGGTAATAATTAGGTGGACAAACTTCAGACAGATATAGAGGCAATTTACTCTCAAATTGAGGAATTGCGCCTGGAACGCCAGCAGCTTAGTATTGCCGATGTTGTCCCAGCAGGTGATTCGCCCCAAGCGATCGCCGATGCTTATCGGCGTCACGCGAGGGAAACAGCACAAGTGTCGGCAGAAGTCAAGGGGATTGATGATGCGATCACGGCTCTGTCTGCTCAACTGAGTCAGAAACAGCAGCAGTCGGTAAAGTTGCAAAGAATCACTCCGATGGAGGAGCAAGTTGAAGAAGGAAGAGTGCTTGCTCACGGACACGCGGAACGGATTAATGAACTGGCGGCGGAACTGGCGGCGGAAGTGAAGGGACTCAAAGCCATCGCCGACCAAATTAGTCCCAGCTACTGGCAGGTTTATTACAAGCCTTTTATTACTGGTTTTAAGAGTATTACTGTTCCCTACGTGCGATCGGACGGGGATGTTTGGACTATTGTCAATCGAGTAGTTTAGAGAGGCTGCGGGAGCAGAAATAATCAGCGCTCAAGACAATTTTTTTCCTGTCCCTATTCCTCTACCTCAACCTCGCAGCAGTTGCTTAATAGTGCCGACCAGTTCCTGAGGGTGAAATGGCTTGGCGATGTAAGCGTCGGCTCCCTGTTTCATTCCCCAGTAGCGATCGAACTCTTCGCTTTTGCTCGAACACATTACCACCGGCAAATTTTGGGTTTTAGGGTCGCTTTTGAGCCGACGACAGACTTCGTAGCCGTTCATCCGGGGCATCACGATATCCAGAACGACTAAATCTGGGCGGTTAGCCTTGATTTGCTCTAGAGCTTCTACGCCATCACTCGCTACTGTGACGTTGAGTCCTCTACCTTTGAGCAAGTCGGCGATCATCTCCCGCAGAGTGACGCTATCATCAACAACCATAACTGTACTCATAGAATAATCCCTACCAAGTTTCTGGGTTGAAACGTTCACATTAACGTTTACACTAACGTTCACCTTCAAAGGTGTCTTTTCCTGATTGAGATTGCGCTCTGCTAAATGTAGTTTACCCACTTTTGCTGATTTCTCAATCATTTTCTGAGTAATTACCGCAAAATTTAAAGATCCGCGCAATCTCGGTTGACACACGAGGCTATGTCCGTTAGTCTATCATTTTCTTTCTCAAATGGTACTATTATCCAAAAATGAGGGTATAGCTTGGTTGTGCGTTTCCCGTTGAGGACGGCGGCGCTCGGCCGCCTGCATCAACATTTGTCTAATTAGGATTTTTCGTACCTAAAGCCGATAGTTTTTGGTCGTAGAGCGTGTCTAAAACGACCGGGCGCTGGCGGTAGCTGTGATCGGTGTTTTTGCAGCCGTTAGCCACGATTCCCAAGACGGAAGCTCCAGAAATTTTTAATTCTTCTAAAACTTTGCGAACTTGCGATCGGTCTGTTTGCCCAATTTGGACGACCATAATCGTAGCGTCTGTGTGAGCTGCGATCAAGTGGGTGTCGGCCAAGCCTGCTAGTGGCGGGGTGTCATAAATTACTAAGTCAAAAAATGCTTGGAATTGCTCCATCAGATAATGCATTTTTTTGGAAGAAAGAAGCTTGATCGGATCGGGGGGAATTTGGCCTGCGGTGAGTACGAACAAATTTTCTTGGTTCGGGGCTCGTTGAATCGCGTCGTTGAGGCTGAGATCTGTGGAGATGGCATCGCCCAGGCCACGCACGTTTGGCAGTCCTAACTTAGCGTGCAGTTGCGGGCAGCGCAAGTCTGCATCTACTAACAATACTCGCTGTCCGACTGCTGCTGCTGTGGCGGCCAGGTACAAAGCTACTGTAGATTTGCCGTCTCCGGCTACGGCTGAGCCGATTAAGAGCGATCGAATTGCCGTGCCTGCACTCAGCAAGTGAATGTTCGTGTAGAGCGATCGAAATGCTTCTAAAAATTGATAGTCCAAGTCGCTCAAAATACTTGGTTCCCCGCTCATCGGACCAGTATGTCTAGCTTCGCCCGGTTCGACTACTTCCACTTTCGAGTTCGATCGAGCCGATGTTAGTTTCCTCTGTCTGGCTGGCGGTCTGCGCTTGACTTTCTTGGTAAACGGAATCACCCCGAGTATTGGCAATCTTGTGGCGATTCTCAGTGATTCTGGAGAGTGGAATACAGTATTTAGTACCTCTACCAGCAAGCCGACTGCTATGCCCAGGAGACTGCTTAAAATTACTGCCAGCGCTAACTGTTTTTTGGTTTGTTTGACGGTAGCTGTTATAGGGCTGCCGAATTTGTCTAGCGGAATTTCCGGAGGATTTATCAGCACCCAGGGTATTTGCTCCTGAGCCGCATCAATCCGCAAAGCTTCTCGTTTTGCCAGGAAGTCCGAAAAACTCTTAGTAACTACTTGCAGTTCCCGCTGTAAATTGTCGTATTGTCGGGTTGTAACTGAAAAGTTTCTAATTTTTTGGTTGAGAGCATTTTGCGAAGCGGTCATTTCGCGATCGCGCGCTTCAACTTCTTTGATTTGGGTCTCTAAATTTCCCATCACCACTTCTCTTGCTTGTTGAGTGGCGGTTAAAATCAGTTCTTCCCGACTTTTTCGCAACGATAAAACTGGCAAACTGTCTTCTCTGTATTGAGCTAATTTTAAGGACAATTCCGAGTCTATTCTCTGAATTTGACCTAAGAGTCCGCCGTAAGCTTGTCCTTGGGTCATCAGCAGCCCCTGGGGATTATTTTCGTTGAGTAGTTTTTCATAGCTTTGGTAGAGGTTTCGCATCCCTTTTAGCTGAACTCTAATTTCTACTTGCTTACCCCGAATGCTTTGAACTTGTTCAGACAGAGATTTTCCCTCTATCTGAGGTTCAAACAAGTTGCTCTGCTGCCGCAGTCTTTGGACTTGCAGTTGCAGAACTTCCACTCTTTCTCGGAGCTTGGGCATCTCCGTATCTATAAATTTAATACCTTGATTAATGCCCATCAGCCGTTGCTGCAAGCTGTAATCTAGATAAGCTTTAGAAATTTTGTCCAATACGCCGTAAATTTTTTTCCGGTCTGAATCTTTGTAGCGAACTTGTAAAATTTTTGTGCCTTGCTGTTTGCCATCTTTCGTGTAGCTGACGCGGCTGATCGACATTTTTGACATCAGTTCCGTATAGTTCATTTTGGGATACCAAGCCCGCAATTCCTCAATCACGGGCTGCATCATTTTGGGGCTACGCAAAATCCTAATTTGGGTTTCGTAGTCTACTAAGCTAATTCCTTCTATATTAATTCTGGCTAAGTCCGCAGCTTGGGTGTTGTTTAATTGTTTGGATTGCAAACCTTCAGCCGTGGCTGGCTCTACTAACAGGGAAAAGGAGCCTTCATACTCGATCGTTATGCTTTTAGAAGTGGCGATGATCGCTGTTCCTGCCAGGGCGCTCAAAGCAATGGTGGCTGCTGCCATGACCAGGAAGCGACGGCGCACGACGCCTAAGAGCCAGGACAAGTCTAGCTTTTCTTCTTCTCTGTCCTCTACGAAGTGATCTCTGTAGTTCTGAGCAGATAACTCCGGCAGTTTGCCATTCGATTTGGGTGTGAAGGGTTGGTAATCTTGTCTGCTATCCATATTCAGCCTGGGTATTTTTGAGGTTGATATTTTTGAGGTTGATATTTTTGAAGTGGCCAGGTCGCGGCGGGGTAATCTTATTGTTTCGTTTATTCTAGCCTTGGCCAGGAATTATCCACCTCACCCGCCACTTTATTACCTGAATAAAAATCGGAGAACGTTTATAAAATTTAACACTCCCGTAGCTGGCCCGACAGGTCCGATTACAGCGTTCATGCGATCGACAAAATTGACTAGACCCCTGCGAGATACGATAATCATGTCGTTGTTGCGAAGTTGAGGATTGGTTTCTTCGTTAATTCCTTGAGTTAAATTGACTTCGATCGTCCGTTTAGTAGCTGTACCGTCGTTATTGAGGCGGACTAGCTCAACTTTATCCCTTCTAGCTCTGGTATTCTCGTAGCCAAAAAATCCTCTGGAAACTAAAGCTTGATTCAGTGTGGCATTAGCTGGGAGCCTCAAGGGATCGAGGGATGTTCTGAGTTCTCCTACTACAAAAACGTTAATGCCGACGGGGGCAAAGTTAGTGTTCGCGAGCACACCAGCTTCTGCCGGGTTGACGATCGTAGCTTTGGGCACGATGATCGTGTCTCCCTCCTGGAGGATGGTATCTTGGGCGCCGTCGCCGGACTCTAGGAACTGCCACAGGTTGACTGGGATAATTTGTTCGCCTCTTCTGGTGACGCGCCGCACTTGGATTTGCCTGATGTCGGCATCGGAGGTGATGCCGCCAGCTAGCTGAATGGCCCGGATGACGGTGGGGAAACCTTCGCGGCTGAGGTCGTTTGTGGTGTTGCCGCCGATCACGACGTAAGCCCCGGGGCGGGTGACTTGACCAACGATGGAGATCGATCGAGGTTTTTCTGGGGGTGGCGAAAAGTTGGCCGTCGCAAATTGACGAGCTTCTGCTTGGTTGAAGTTGGCGACTGTGGGAATCACGATTGTGTCTCTGTCTTGCAAAATGATGTCTTGAGAGATGTCTCCTTCTTGCAAGAATTTCCACAGGTTGACGTTGAGCACTTGATCGGGGCCGTCTCGTTGGGGACGGCGGACGCGGATGTTGCGGATGTCGGCGACACCCGTGACGCCTTCTGCGAGTCTGATCGCTTGGGTGACGGTGGGGTACTGGACACTCGGCGTGGCTCCCGGGCCAGGAGTTAGGGTAATGGTGAAGTTTCCGGGCCTGGTGACTTCTCCGATGACGCCGACGTTGAGGGGGCGGGCGGCCACGAGGCTGACTGTGACTATGGGGTCTTTGAGGACGCGGCGGTAGGCGTTGCGGATGATGTTGGTGGCTTCTACTAAGGTGCGGCCGCGGATGGAGACCAAGCCGATCAGGGGCAGGTTGACTGAACCGTCGGAAAGGACTTCGTAGCCACGGCTGAGTTCGGGTACTTCGAGTATTTCTACTTGGATGCGATCGCCGCCGCCGAGTTTATAGCTTTCCGGCGATCTCGTAACGGGCGCAACATTCTGGGCTTGCTCTGCGCCTAGCGGGATGGGAAGTTGGGCCAGGGTGCTTCTGGCGTCAGCGATGACAGTGGAAGCAAACAAGACAACACCCACAACCGACGGGGCTATCTGTCTTGGAAAATGGGTGTTAACCATACACCACCTAATTTTATTGACTATGATTTATATAAGTGTAGCCTTTTTAGTGCTGGGCAAAAAGCTCATTATTTTAAGCGATCACCGAAAAAACGATGCTGTACTTTTGCTTTATGCCTAATTTCTGTGTTAGCGTGGTTGCGGGTTGACGGCTATATTTTATATCTATATAATTTGATATTGTTGGTTATAAAGGAAAGCAATTATGACTGAACCAGTGTCTCTACCAAATATGCTGAAAGAGCTGATTTTAGGTAGTTCTTCATTGACTTTGATGCTAATTGCTATACTCGCGATGGCAACTATACTATTATTTCAATTTGCTAGCTATAAAAAAATAGGTTTGGCTTTAGAAAAAAGCTTTGCTGGTCTTTACATTTTTATCTCTCCCTTTCTGACCCAACCTCCTTTTAATTACTTGCATTTTGTTAACTTGAAAGATCCAGAAGGTGGTATATTAAAACTACTACCTTATTTTTTTTACCCCTGGGTAGTATTAATTTTAATTTCAAGAACTAAAGTTTTTATGAGCAATTTCATAGATATTTTTGCCAGAATATTGATAATGAATCCTTTCTTTTTACTTTATATATTACTTCCATTACTGTCTACATTATGGTCTATAGTTCCTGAAGAAACGCTAAGAGCAGGCCTAGCTTTTTCAGGATTTACTGCTTTCGGCTTTTACATTGCAGCGCAATATAAATGGGAGGATTTATCTCGTTTCTGGCGGTGGGGATACACGGCAATCGGTTTGGCAAGTTTTGTAATGAAACCCCCTGGAGCAGGCGATTTTGTTGGCTTAACCCAATCTAAGAATTCTTTGGGGGGAGTTTTAGCTCTCTGTACGGCATTTTGGTATTTGCATTATTCTCAAGGAGCTAAAACTCAGAAAGATCGCTGGATTGCTTTGGGAATGATGTTCTTTTCATTTTACCTAGTAAGGGCTAATAAATCGAGCGCGGCTCTAGTGATTACTATCATATTAATAATTGCAGTGTCGTCACTAAATTTTTTAAAAAAATTAAGTTTTCAGTGGGCCTTTACTGCGATTATATGTTTCCTGGTCGTCAGCATAATTATGACTGTTTTTGTAGTAGACAACCTAGAGGATATTATTGTAGGTGGGTTAGGCAAGGACTTGACTCTAACTGGGCGGACAGAATTCTGGCCGCAGTTAATGGCTGCGGTCAATCAGCGCCCCTGGTTTGGCTACGGATACGATGGATTTTTTCAACAAGATAAGTTAGGAGCGGGTACTCCTGCTTATTTTATTTATACTCCTAATGGATTTCAACCTAAAAATCCTCACAATGGCGGGATCGGTATCTTGTTAGCCTTCGGTTGGCCGGGATTAATCTTAATGATGACTTCCTTGCTGCTCAATTTAGCTTACGCAGTTCGGTATTTGAGTCGTAGCACCCTGGAAGAAGCGGGAATACCTATTTGTTTTCTAGTGTCAATTATTATAAGCAACATCACAGAAGGTTATATCCTAGATATAGGAAATCCTTGGCTGAGTTACGTAATGTTGACGGTTCGACTTGCGATAGATAATGCTAACAATAGTTCTAACAGTAGCACCAGTAACCCTCAAAGGCGTTCTTTAGCTCGCACTGTCCATTGAAGTAACCTTTATTAGGTGGATCGTGGGTCAAGTTGTGATATGTTGTTAGAGGACCAACCAGTCTAATTTTGCGAGATTGCCGACCCTGCCAGAACTGCCTTTGTGTTTTGTAAAAATTTAAAATATTCTGATGCTAGATAAGTTAACTGCGGTCACTCAAAGGCTCGGCCCTAGTCTGCGCCAGGTACTCAGCAACATAGCTTGGCTGTTCACTGACCAAATCTTGCAGATGGGTTTAGGCCTGTTTGTAGGCCTTTGGGTGGCTCGCTATCTTGGTCCGACACAATTTGGATTGCTCAACTACGCGATCGCCTTTGTGTCGCTGTTTAGTTCGGTGGCAGCGATGGGGTTGGGTACTCTGGTAGTGAGGAATATCGCTCGCGACCCAGAATGCAAAAATGAGACCCTGGGAACTGCCTTCGGATTGCAATTTACTGGTGGCTGCATCACTTTGTTGTTAAGTGTCACGGTAATTGCGCTACTCAAGCCCAACGACAGTCTGACTCGGTGGCTGGTAGGTATCATCGCTGCGGGAACGATCTTTAATGCTTTTGAAGCAATCAATTTTTGGTTTCAGTCCCAAATCCAGTCCAAATATACAGTGCTGGCAAAAAATTCGGTATGTTTTTTAGTTGCTGCTGTCAGAATTGGGTTAGTAACAATTAAAGCCCCCCTACTTGCCTTCGCCTGGGTTAGATTGACAGAGGTCGCATTGGTAGGAATCGCTTATGTATATTTTTATAACCTTACGGGGAATAAAATTAAGGATTGGCACTTCAGTTGGGAAAGGTGTAAGGAACTGTTATCGGAAAGTTGGCCGATAATTTTGTCGGGATTGGCAGTTTATGCGTACTCAAAAACCGATCAGATAATGCTCGGTGCGATGAATCAAAATGCTGAACTTGGCTATTATGCTGCAGCTGTTAAAATTTCGGAAATCTGCGATTTCTTGCCAATGATCATATCCAGCTCTATTTTTCCCAAATTAGCGAATTTGAGAAAGACAAATTATGAAGAATATCTAAATAAATTTCAAATTTACTCGGATATTATGATATTTTTATGGTTGGGAGTTGCGATACCAATATCATTACTTTCTCCCTGGATAGTGCATGTGCTTTACGGTGAAAACTATGCGAAGTCAGCAGCGGTACTGGCAATCTATGTTTGGGCGCAATTTGGCAGTAACTTTGGAGTAGCACGGAGTACATATTTGAACATAGAAGGTCAGTTGCGCTACAATCTTTACTTGACTGTAGTCGGATCTATTTTCAATGTGGGGTTGAACTTTTTCATGATTCCTAAGTATGGAGCTTTTGGAGCAACGGCAGCTACTCTTATAACTTATTTTTACGTGATTATATTACTCAATTTCTTGATTAAGGAATTGCGCCCATTCGGAAATTTCATATGGCGCTCCCTTAACTTATACAAGGCAGCTTGTAGAATCAGAGGATTAGTAAAGTGATTCAAATTAAACCTAAAATCGAACAGCGCTCGAATTGCCCCTATTGCGACACGGAACTCAAGGCAAAAAAAATTTTGTGGCAAGGGATACATATTGTTCTGGACTGTAAGTGCCCGGGATGTGGCAGCGAAATAATCGACGAGTTGAGAGTAGGTCATGGAGTCACAAACTCCGTCCAAGTTGATACAATCAAAGGTGAAGTTTTTGCAAAAGTTGCTAATATCAAAGAATGGCTAGGCCAACCATTACTCTATTCACTCCAAAATCCTCAACCCGAAAAACTTGAGATTGGCAAAGAAATTTTTAAACCCTGCAAGCGGGTAATTATTTTAAACTGTCTCGATCATCTTTATGGTCATTCCTTGCTGAAGTTGCTAAATGCACAAAGGCACTTAGAATACAACTCGGACTGCGGGTTAGTTGTGATAGTTCCTAAGTTGCTAAGGTGGATGGTTCCTGATGAAGTTGCAGAAGTCTGGACAGTACCTATTTCTTTAAAAAATGGTCAAACTTACTATCCCAGCTTCGCCGAGTTTGTTGAGGAAGAAACTAAACGCTTTGATGAAATTTATGTCAGCCAAGCCCATTCTCATCCTAGCCAGTTTGACATCACGCGGTTTACTAGAGTTCCCAAACACAAATTTGAGGAGCCAGAAACAAGAATTACTTTTATTTGGCGGGAAGATCGTTTATTAGTTAACGGTTTGCTGTTCCGAATTATGAAAAAGCTAAATCAACGAGAAAGGGCATTGCCATTGCAAAATTTAAAAATTCAGCAGTTATTTCAGAAAATCCGGTTGCAAGTACCAGAAGCAAAATTTGCAGTAGCTGGTTTGGGGACAAAAACTAAGTTTCCGGAATGGATTGAAGATTACAGAGTGGAGAGTTTTAATGAAAAAGTTGAAAAGGAAATATGCCGTGTTTATTCACAAAGCCGCTTAGTAATTGGTCTTCACGGCTCTAATATGTTGCTACCTTCGGCTCATGCTGGTATGACAATTGATTTGATAGATGAGCGTTGGGGGAACTTTGCCCAAGATATTTTATACCAAGAACGTGATCCGAGAATGGCTAGTTTTCGCTATAGATTTTTGCCCTATCAGACTAGCAATGATACACTAGCATACATAGCGGCTGTGATGCTCCAGAAGTGGTTTAATTTTAAATCGCAGATGACTGCTGAGCTTGTTAATTCAGATGTTGAAGACTACTAGAAAAAGTAGAGTCGCAGAAATGTTCAATTACCAAATCCAAACACCCGTCGCTTTTATCATTTTCAAACGTCCAGATACAACGGCTCAAGTATTTGAGGCAATTCGTCAGGCCAAACCTCCCAAATTGCTAGTAATTGCTGACGGCCCACGTCCAGATAGGCCTGGAGAAGATCAAGAATGTGCTGCCGCTAGAGCTATTATTGACCAAGTAGATTGGGACTGCGAAGTTTTGAAGAATTACGCAGATGTAAATCTCGGTTGTCGCCTGCGGGTTTCTAGCGGTATGAATTGGGTGTTTGATCAAGTTGAAGAGGCAATTATTCTTGAGGATGACTGTCTCCCTCATCCTACTTTTTTCCGCTTCGCTGAAGAATTGCTGGAGCGTTACCGAGACGACCAGCGAATTCTGTCAATTTCTGGTCAAAATGTTCAGTTTGGGCGAAAAAGAACTGATTATAGTTACTACTTTTCTCGCTATAATCACTGCTGGAGCTGGGCGAGTTGGAGGCGAGCTTGGCAGCACTATGATTTAGATATGAATCTGTGGCCAGAAATTCGCGATGGTAATTTTTTGGTAGATGTACTGGGAGACTCTCATGCTGCCAAAGTTTGGACAAATACTTTTCAGCTTTGTTATGAAAAAAAATTACAGAGTTGGGCTTTTCAGTGGACATTTGCTAGCTTTATTCAAAATGGTATGAATATTCTTGCGAATGTTAATTTAGCTTCTAATATCGGACATGGTATAGGAGGAACTAACACCAAGGATGTTAACAGTCCTTACAGTAATATGCCTGTAGAAGCTATGACATTTCCCATGAAACACCCAACCTTTGCAATTCGGGATACGCAAGCCGATAATTTTACCGAAAACACTCTATATGATTACAATCCGCCGTTATTAAGGAAGGTGCAAAAAAAAGTCAATAAACTTTTGAAACAAAACAGGTAAATTCAGCTATAAATCTAGAGGATAGGCAGGGGAGATGAATGTAGTACCTCTCAATAGTTCTAATACTGAAGGGGCCTGCTCGCGCCTCTTATCCACTGGACCAAGGTTTGCAGGTGACTCGATACCTATCCATTTGTAAAGCATTAGTTCCTATATAAATTTGAGTTCAAATTTATATAGGAATATAATCCCTATTTTGTGAAGCCCGTCTAGAATCTAGTCAACAAATTATTGAAGGTTAAGGTTTTATATGTTAAGAGTTATCTACGATCATCAAGTTTTTAGCTGGCAGAAATATGGTGGTATTTCCCGATATATATATGAGGTGGCAACTCACCTCGCTCAATCGGAAAATATAGAGGTTAAAATTTTAGCGATAGCTTATGTCAACGAGTATTTAAAAAGCTATAAATCCGACGACAATAAATCAAACTTAATTGTCGGCTTTCCTATTCCTGACACCAATAAAAAAAGAATCAACGAATTAGTTGGCAAATTTAACCAGGGAGTTTCCGCAATTTGGCTCAAAAAATATCCTCACAATATTCTGCACCAAACTTATTACAGCTCAGGAAAACGCATTAGCGATCCGCAAGTGAAAGTGGTAATTACAGTCCACGACATGATCCACGAAAAGTTTAGTCAGTTTTTTAAGAGCAAAAATATCTTTAATGCCCAAGATAAAACATCTTTGATAAAAAAAGAAGCTGTGCAGCAAGCCGATGGGATTATTTGTGTTTCGGAAAATACCAAAAAAGATTTAATAGAAATCTTAAATGTAGAACCGAGCAAAATATCTGTAGTCTATCACGGTTACTCTTTAAACACCTATTCTAGCGATACCGTTGCTCCCAACCTACCTCATCCCTATATTTTGTACGTAGGAGAAAGAGGGGGTTACAAAAACTTTAACACTCTCTTGCAAGCTTATGCCCATGCCAGCCAATTGCGGAATAACTTTCATCTCGTCTGCTTTGGCGGCGGTGTCTTTGATCCTCAAGAGCTCAATCAAATTAGTATCCTTGGACTCCCAGAAGGTAAAGTTATTCAAGTTTCAGGAGATGACAATTTTTTGGCTAATTTATATCAAAATGCTGCGCTTTTTGTTTACCCTTCGCTTTACGAAGGGTTTGGGATGCCGCTGTTAGAAGCAATGGCACTTAAGTGCCCCGTTGCTTGCAGTAATACTAGCTCCATACCTGAAGTGGTCGGAGAAGCCGCCGAATTATTTGACCCCAATGAACCTGACAATATTGCTGAAGCTTTGCAGAAAATTTTGTTCTCGACAGAAAAAGCTGAAAAGTTAGTCCAACTCAGTACAGAAAGAATCAAGCTTTTTTCTTGGGAGACTTGTGCAGAAAAAACCAAAAAAGTCTACTTATCTCTGTTATAATTTTTGTGAACTAATGTAGATGAGGAAAACAGATGTCTCGTTTTCATTTAGCAGTTTTTAATTGCGAACGAATTTCCCTGTTTTTAGACAACTTTGATAAAATCAGGAACTTCGATCCAGAGCAAGATAAAATTTATATCTTAGACTGCTCTTCTAATCATAAACAAGAGCAAGAGAAAGTGGCTAAGTTCGTGCAAGAAAAAGGCTGGGAGTTCAACAAGCAAGTTCATTTTATAATTAGAAGAAATTGGGGGGTGGACCAAGGCGCTAGAATAGACTATTTAAGTTTATTAAGAGACAATTACTTTGATTCCTCGCCTAAATATATCTGGCAGTTTCAGGAACATTATCTCGATTTGACATCTCCTGCTAGCAGATATCCCGTAGAATTCCCCAAAATAGGAGGTCAAATTAAAGCCGATATAATTCCCGACAACCTGATCATAGATTTAGATGAATGCGAAAAAATCTATGAGGAAGATCCGACAGTTACCATGATTTATGCAGCTCGCTTAAAGATGACATTGTTTTCCCACACAGATGGCAGAGAGTGGTTTTACGTGGGTGGAGCCAACTATTTTATCCGAGCATCCTACGCGCTGCAAATCAACGAGAAAAATCTTTTGGATAGCTACAAAATGATTTATGTGGGCAAGCCAAATTGGGCTTTATTTGTGGAAATGGATCAAGGCTATCAGTTAACACGAAAAGGCGTGAAATGGTACGACTTAGTAAGTGGCTACAGTTTTGACCTGCCGGAGACATTAAGAAATTTGGAAACAGCCAACAATGTCGTTCTGCAGAAAGACAAAGCAAACACTCACGAAGATTATTACAGTCCCTTGTATGACCAATATCAACAACGTTGCTTGAAAGCTTTAAATACTCACCCCCTGTTCAGGGAAGTTTTAATCGGAAAGGCTCTTTTTGTAGATAGCATTAAGATCATATTAAGGAAGATTAAACGCAGCTTACTCCCGCAGAAATCAAAAAACTTAACAGTTCTTCAAGATGGTAAAATCAAAATTTTTTGACAATTATCGCAGTCTAAACCTATTTAGAAATTATGAACGGTACTAGAATTGCAGTCCTTCTAACTTGCTTTAACCGGAAACAAAAGACATTGGCTTGTTTAGAGGCTTTGTTCAACCAGACTCTCCCCGCCGATACTAGCCTTACCACCTATTTAGTAGATGATGCCAGCACCGACGGCATCGGAAGCTTTGGCTTGCGGCACGCCTGTGGTGGCTTTTGATGTGACGGGATTAAAAGATATTGTCGATCGCCAGCACAATGGCTATTTAGCTCAACCCTATGACAGTGAGGATTTAGCGCGAGGTATTGCATGGGTGCTAGAAAACCCGGAGCGACATCAAAAACTCTGCATTCACGCCCGTCAGAAAGCGGAAAAAGAATTCACCTTGGAGATACAAGCAAATCGCTATTTGTCTGTTTTTAACGAGGTTCTGTCAACTTCAAAGTCAAGATAAAAATCTGATTTTATTTGGTAAATTTTACCTTGCATATCGCTATAAGTCGCACACTTGGGAACAATGAACCGTACTAAAATCGCCGCCCTTTTAACTTGCTTCAACCGTAAAGAGAAAACCTTAGCTTGCTTAGATGCTCTTTTTAAGCAGGCACTTCCAGCAGATGTTGATATTTTAGCCTATTTAGTCGATGATGCCAGCACGGACGGAACCAGCGAGGCAGTTCGTCAAATGTATCCTCAAGTCAAGATTTTTTCCGGCGATGGGAACTTATTTTGGAACGGGGGAATGCGTGGGTCTTTCACCGAAGCAATGAAAGATGATCCCGACTACTACTTCTGGTTAAATGATGACACTCTTATTTATCCAGAAACCGTAAGTGTATTGCTAGAAACCACTCAAAAATTATCAGAAAAAGGAGAAACAAAAGTAATCATTGGCGGTTCAACCTGCGACCCCGAAACGGGTCAAACAACATACGGGGGTGTGGTGCGAAATAACCCTTTGCACCCATTCCGATATGGTATTCTAGAACCAACAAAAGAGCCTCAGATGTGCGATACTATGCACGGCAACTGCGTATTAATTCCCCGCAGTGTTGTGCAAATGGTCGGCAACCTTGATCCGGCTTTTGTCCATTATATTGGCGATTGGGATTATGGTTTACGAGCCAGACAGAAAGGATGTACAGTTTGGATTGCTCCTGGCTATTTAGGCACTTGTTTTCTCAACCCCCAGGTGACCAAAACGGCTGCTGATAATTTAAGTGAAGGATTGGATAAAATGAGCCAACCGAAAGGTTTATCATTCAAAGATACTACCCTGCAGCCGGCTCAAGAGTGGAAAGTATTTACTCAGCGGCATGGTGGCTGGTTGTGGCCAATTTATTGGCTGTTACCTTATCGCCGGTTAGTTTGGCTTTCAGTGTTGAGTAAACTGGGATTGACTAAAAACAAAACTCAAGGTGAATAGGATGGTTGATAGAAATGAACTCCGCATTGCTTGGCTTGTCCCGGAAGTGGAACTGGGAGCTTACTGGCAGCCTGTTTTGAGGGAATTTACAAAAATTTTTAAGAATACTGTATTTTATACTGGTCGTGTTTGGTCTGGGTTCGATCCTACGCTGCCGGGAGCATCGGCAATTCAGTTGGTAGGGGAGACTAAATTTGTCGAGACGGAAAAGATAGAAACAGGATACGATCGCGGATTCATTGTAGTATCGCCTAGTATTATCGGCTATTTGCTAAAATTTAGACCTCATGTGGTCTTTCCCCAAGCTTTCTCTTTGTGGACTGTTATTGTTGCGTTTTTAAAACCGCTACTGAGGTGGAAAATTGCCATTATTTACGATGGTAGTTCCCCAAATACAGACTTTCGAGATTCCAGTTTTAGGACATTTGTGCGCCGCATTCTTGTGCGGTTTGCCGATGCTTTTGTTGCCAATAGCAATGCGGGGAAAAAATATCTGATGGAAGTTCTAAACGTAGCGGAGGATAAAATTTTTACCCGAACCTATCTCGTACCTGATGCGGGAGCTTTGCTGAAACGATTGGATCAGACTCAGCCCCCAAACTTGCAGTTGAAACGCCCGATTTTTCTGTATGTAGGGCGCATCACGGCGAGAAAGGGAATTAAAACGCTTTTAGAAGCTTGCGCTCTTCTTAAAAATCAAGGTTATGTGGATTATTCGCTGTTGATTATTGGCAAAGGAGATCAGCGCGAAGAACTGGAAGCATTTATTAAAGAGTGCGATTTTGAAGAGCAAGTAACATGGGCGGGATGGGTAGAATATGGAAATTTAGGTGCTTATTTTCAGCAAGCTGATATTTTTGTGTTTCCTACTTTTGAGGATGTCTGGGGTATGGTTGTACCGGAAGCGATGGTGTTCGGGAAACCAGTGTTGTGTTCAAATGGTGCAGCTTCCTGTGAGTTAATTATGTCAGGCGAGAACGGTTATATTTTCGATCCTAGCAGTGCTAAAGAGTTAGCGGATAAAATGCAAATTTTTCTAGATAATCCTGATTTGATTGAGTCGATGGGAGAGCAGTCACGACAGATAATTTCTCAAAAAACGCCCGAAACAGCAGCTAAAGCTTACGTCGAAGTTACATCTTTTTTGACGGAGAATAGGTGAAGCAAGTTCGGCAACGGATTTTTTAAATGATTTAACGGAGGGATGGAAGAGGGTAGAGGGAAAAATTAGCAATTACCACTTAGCAATTACCACTTAGCCATGAAAGTTTTATTATCTGCGTTTGCTTGCGAACCGAATCTCGGCTCCGAAGAGGGAGTAGGATGGAATACTGTTATCCAATCTGCTAAACATCACGAAAGCTGGGTATTTACTCGCACGTTTTGTCGATCGTACATTGAAGCAGAACTAGAGCGGAACCCAGTGCCAAATCTGCACTTTGTTTATTTTGATCCGTTTGGGTGGAGCGAAGATTGGAAGGGGAAACAAGGATTGCTGCAACTTCACTACTATTTGTGGCAAATCTGGGCTTATTTTATCGCTCGTAAGCTCGATCGCGAAATTGGTTTTGACGTAGTACATCACGTAACTTATGTCAAACATTGGTCTCCCAGTTTCCTGGCGCTGTTGCCGCATCCTTTTATTTGGGGGCCGGTGGGGGGTGCAGAAGCAGCACCAAAGCCTTTTTGGCAAGATTTTAGTCGCCGGGGCAAAATTTACGAAACGCTCCGAGCATTGGCTCAAAGCGTAGGAGAACGCGATCCGTTTGTGGGCCTGACGGCGCGCCGCAGTGCCGTGGCCTTAGCAACTACGGAAGAAACCGCTGCCAGACTGCGATTTCTCAAAGCAAAAAATGTGAAGATTTTCTCGCAAGTCGGTTTATCGCAGCAGGAAATTCAAGAACTAGAGAAATTTCCTACCCCGCCGGAGCAACCAATTAGATTCATCAGTGTCGGTCGTCTCTTACACTGGAAAGGGGTGCACTTAGGACTCCGTGCATTTGCGGAGGCGAAGCTGGAACAATCGGAATACTGGATTGTCGGAGACGGCCCGGAAAGGCAGCGTTTGGAAGCTTTGGCCACAGAATTGGGACTGGCACATAAAGTATTTTTTTGGGGAACTTTATCTCGCACTGAAACTCTTTCTAAAATGGGGGAGTCTCACGTTCTCCTCCATCCGAGTTTGCATGACTCTGGCGGTTTTGTGTGCACGGAAATGATGGGCGTTGGCCGTCCGACGATTTGCTTGGATTTGGGCGGACCGGCTACTCAAGTGACGGAGCAAACGGGGATTAAAGTGGCTGCTACGGACCCCGATCGCACTGTGCAAGGTCTAGCAGAAGCTATAGTGTGTTTAGCCCAAGATCGTGAATTGCGAGATCGCTTGGGTCGATCGGGTCAAACGCGCGTCAGGGAAATCTATGATTGGGATGTTAAAGGTCTATTCTTTGCCCAATTGTGCGAAGATGTATTCGATGGAAAATCAGGATAACTTCTGATTTGTGCGATCGGGCAAAACAAAGAAAACTATATTTTTTCAGGCGGTGAAACGTGGGCGTTGCAATCATTACTGGCTCGGCGGGTTTAATTGGCTCTGAGGCCTGTCAGTTCTTTGCCAAACAAGGCTTAGATATAGTTGGCATCGACAATAATATGCGCCAGTTCTTTTTTGGTGCTGATGGTTCTACAAACTGGAACCGGCAACTGCTCGAAAAGTCCTTGGGTACCAAGTATTATCACTTAGATGTGGACATTCGCGACTATGAAGCGATTACCAATATCTTTCAGCGGTACGGCGACTCGATCGAATTAGTAATTCACACAGCAGCCCAGCCCAGCCATGATTGGGCTTCCCGTGCTCCGAAAATAGACTTTACCGTCAATGCCAACGGCACTCTCAATCTTCTAGAAGTAACTCGTCTGTACTGTCCCAAAGCTGTTTTTATTTTCACTTCTACAAACAAAGTATACGGCGATACGCCTAACAGTTTGCCTTTAATTGAATTAGAACACAGGTGGGAAATTGAACCCGGGCATACTTACGAAGGTGGCATTCGGGAAGATATGTCAATCGACCAGTGCCTGCACAGTTTGTTTGGTGCTTCTAAGGTAGCTGCTGACGTTTTAGTTCAAGAATACGGTCGATATTTTAATATGAACACCGCTTGTTTTCGCGGTGGCTGTTTGACGGGGCCAAATCACTCGGGAGCTCAATTGCACGGCTTCCTCGCCTACTTGATGAAGTGTGCTGTCACGGGAACTCCTTACACCGTGTTTGGCTACAAAGGCAAGCAAGTTCGCGATAACATTCATAGCGCAGATTTAATTTCCGCATTTTATGAATTTTATAAAGCTCCCCGAAGCGCCCAAGTTTATAATACAGGAGGAGGCAGGTACAGCAATTGTTCGATGTTAGAAGCGATCCAGATGTGCGAGGCAATTGCGGAACGCAAATTTAATTGGACTTATGCTGAAGGGAATCGCATTGGCGATCACATTTGGTGGATTAGCGACAATTCCAAATTTTCCAGTCACTACCCCAACTGGAAAATGAAATATAACGTTAAACAAATCTTACAGGAGATTTATGAATGTAACCGCGAGCGTTGGCTGAAAGAGGATTCCCATGATTGAGCGGGGCAAAAAGAATGTGCTGGGAATTTCGGTAAACGATTGAAGAATACAAAGTTAAACAAATCTTAGGGGAGATTTATGAGTGTAACTGCGAGCGTTGACTTAAAGAGGTGCTCCATGATTGATAAAGGGAAAAAGAATGTACTGGGCATATTAGTAAATGCCGTTAATTATGAAGCGGCTGTTAGCAAAATTATTGCGGCAGCCAGCGCCAGAAAACCAATGTCAGTTTCTGCTCTAGCCGTTCACGGGGTAATGACTGGGGTTCTCGACAGCACTCATCGTTATCGGATTAATCACATTGACTTAGTATTGCCAGACGGACAGCCGGTCAGGTGGGCGTTAAATTGGCTATACCATACGGGATTGCCCGATCGAGTTTGCGGGCCGAATGCGATGTTACAAATCTGCGAACGTGCGGCAGAAGAAGGATTACCTATCTATTTGTACGGCTCTCAAGCTTCTGTACTGGAAGCTTTATCTCACAATCTCTGCCAGCGTTTTCCCAAGTTAATTATTGCTGGAACTCAGCCTTCTAAATTTAGGCAAGTTTCGCCCCAAGAGAAACAAGAAATTGCACAGCAAATTCGCAACAGCGGTGCAGCAATTACTTTTGTCGGTTTGGGGTGTCCGCGACAAGAAGTCTGGGCTTACGAATACCGGGACGACTTATCAATGCCGTTGATTGCTGTAGGTGCTGCTTACGATTTTCATGCGGGTAATTTGGCTAAATCTCCTGACTTTTTATCTAAAATAGGTTTGGAATGGCTGTTTCGGATGATTAAGGAACCTCGGCGCCTTTGGCAGCGGTATGTTTTTTTGAATCCGCTTTATATCTGGCTGTTTTTGCTACAAGCTTTGAAAATTAAACACTTCGACCCCACAGACGCCACGCCGCCTGTAGAAGAAGTATTATATGGTTGAAATTTAAAAGTTTCTTGTGAATTATGGGTGTTCACAAGAAAAAATAAAAAAAGCAAACACATCGTAACTAATCGGTTTGAGGTGCAACTGCGATCGCATATTCAAGAAAATTTATATCAAATCCGGTGGCATCCGAATTATAGTGGGAGTTTAAGAGCTCGCGATTTGGGTAGCGAGCTCTTAAACTCCCACTGACATGATCCAAATATATTATTCCGATGCCACCGGAAACGATATTATGCCAGAAAACAATTTTTACATTATCTATGTGGTAAGCTGCGGACTGCACACCTTACATACAAAGTTTGTGCGTCAGTCTCGATCGAGTCAGGTGGATTCCTGGGTCAATAGTCGCATTTTGTTTGACTGTACTCCTGGCATGGGCGATGAGCACAGGGAATCGCAAAAGTATGGTGAGTGTGTAACCAAACTTGATAATCAAGCCAAAAGTTTATTGCCCTTACCTCGATCTTGCTATGGCTTTTGTGCCACAATCCGGATCGAATCGTACTTGTTTTCATCAGCAGCAAAGATTGTTTTCAGCAGTAGCTTCCAAGCTTGGACTTTACTGTTTTCTTTGGACTTTACTATCTGATGAGATGCCATTGAATCGAACACACTGAAAATTTTTCTTTCATCATTGATCCAAGTGTTGTCAAATTGGCGATAGTAGCCATTAAACTGGGTAGAAATTATCTCAAATCCTACTTTTTCACAGATAGCACGAAAGCTCTGCGGTGTGAAAAAATACAAATGCCTTGGTACATCTAGATGCATCCATGCAATCCCTGATGACTTCAGCCCAATACAAGAGTTATTTGGTACCTCCATCACCAATTTGCCGCCATCCACGAGCAACTGCATGGCATTGCGGAGTGCAAGTAAAGGATCTCTGGTATGTTCGAGTACGTGGTTCATCACAATTATGTCGTACTGTCGAGACTTGACTTCCGGGGGCAAAGATTCAGCAGTACCATAAAATACATTCAGCCCTCGCTGCTGGGCCAAAACCAAAGCTTGTCGATCGGGTTCTACGCCCCAGACTGTGTGACCATCTGCTTGCATTTCTTGCAGCAGGTGCCCATTGGCACAACCAATTTCTAAGATCTCGGAGGAAGCAGTCCCGAACTGTTGCTTCCACCATTTACTGGTGACATCTACTCCGCGATCGAAACGCCAAGCTAGATGGGTACGCAATTTATCGAAGAAGGAAATAGAAGAGGCAGATACGAAGCCTGTAAAGTCTATATGATGAGTATAATACTCATCGATGTCGTAGAAGCTGGCGATTTTGTTGAGTTCGGGTAGAGGATGAATGCATCCAAGTTGTGACTTTTCACACCAGTACAATTGAAATGACTCATTGTTTAGAGGTCTGCGCCAATCACCGGGTATGAATAGCCACGGTTTCATACTCTGTCCCGATATCGGACAGACGACGGTAGGGCTTAAGCAATTTTGACTTTGCATTAGAGTTTTCATTATTTAGGGCTTGCTGAATAAGCCTAAAACCCTTACCTCAAAAGACTTTGACTCGCGTTCGGCGTTGACAACGTGTAAGA
>NZ_JAUBSA010000085.1:0-22801 GCF_036702115.1 Microcoleus sp. LAD1_D5
TATGTTCAAGTAAGCAAATCGAAAATTATTTTGCTCACTGCTGTTACTGTACCTTTTAGTCACGCAAAGTGCTGTATATAGAAATATTATTAAAAACTCTAGAGAAAGACCCTCAAGAATTAGGAGATAATTTGGGAGGATGGACAGCGCAGAGATTAGCAACATACTTAGAGGAAGCCACAGGAATAAAATTAAGTGGAGGACAAGTGCGGAGGATATTAAACAAAAAAAGTATGTTTACATCTGGGCTAAGTATAGCCTGGAGTCCAAGAGACATCCCGAAAAAAGAACAGCGTTTAAAATAAAAGGTAGTTCTGCATAGCAAGGAAAATGTGTTATAATTTTATTCTTTTAACCTACCTTAAATTTTAGCTTATGAACTGTCCCAAATGTAACTCTGAATACATATTGAAAAATGGTCGCACTCGCTCTCAGAAGCAAAATTTTAAATGTCGAGATTGTGGAAGGCAATTCGTCATGAGTCCCAGACATCAACCGATTTCATCAGCAACAAAAGAGTTGATAGATAGAGGTTCTTCCGTACTTAGTATGCTAAATCTTTATAAAAATGCCAAAGAAGCAAAGCTCGCATTTCAAAATTTTTAAAACTTCTAAAACCAAATCCACTGCGTTTTAACAGTTTTAATTTATTATTAATGCCTTCAACCATTCCGTTGTTTGTTCTTTGTTCAAAATATCCTACTACCTCGGCAAACCACCTTTTAATGGTGTTTACGCTCTTTTTATAGTACGGCTCTGCTTTTTTTAACCAATCGATTAGTTCTAATATTCCCGCACTTAAATTTTTACATTTTTCAAATAGAGCGTGAAACTCTTCTTTTAAGGAGTGCATAATTTTTACGAGTGGTGAGTCTGATTGCACTTGTAATAATTTTGTTTTTTGTTCCTCAGATAAGTTTTACTCGGCTTTTAAGAGTATATATTTACTACTTTTTAAACTATCAAGTAATTTAGTTTTTTCTTCAGTTTTTAGTGAGTCTGCTGCTTTTTTTTGGTCAATTCTGGCTTTATTTAATTCTTCATGTATCATTTTTGGTAATTGCTCAACCCCCTTGACAAGAAGACGAGATAGACATTAGATAGAGAAATGGAAAAACTCCCCGACTTAAAGCAACTATCGAACGAGGCAAAAGAAGCCTTGATAGTAGAGCTATGGGAGAAAATCCAAAAACTCACCGCAGCGTTAGCAGCCACAGACCAAGCAAAACTAAGTCCGTCTCCCAAAAAAACTAGCAAAAATTCCAGCACTCCACCCTCCAAAGGATTCAAGCCCAACATTCAGCCATCGAAAATTGAGGGGATAAAAAGACAAAGAAGCCTAGGAAGAGTAGGAGGGGTTCGAGAACTACATCCTCATCCCGACCAAACAATCATGGCCCAACTCAAAAATTGTCCCCAGTGTGGAGAGAAAGTGACCGCTACTGCACAAAAATTACAATCCATCTACGAAAAAATCGAACTACCACTAATTCGTCCCATCATCACCCGCATCGAACGTTATGGCGGTCAGTGTGCCTGCTGTCAAACGAAGTACGTTGCCCCTGTACCATTGGGAATGGAACCAGGTTCACCGTTTGGCAGTTCTATTCAAAGCTTAGTCACATATCTGCGTTACACTCATGCCATCAGCTACGAACGGCTGTCGTCCATATTTGGAGAAGTCTTTGGACTCAAGATATCAGAAGGAGGAATCGCCAACTTGCTGGTGCAAGTCAAAACCAGTTTAGATGACCAAGTAACTCAAATACTCCATCGGTTGCGACGGTCTAAATTAATTTGTTCAGATGAAACGAGTGCGAGAGTTAACGGACAGAATCAGTGGGAGTGGGTGTTTCAGAACCCGGATGTTTGCTTACACGTCATTCGCCCCAGCCGAGGAACTGGAGTAATTAACGAAGTTCTCGGAGAACATCGTCCCGATATTTGGGTATCAGACTTATTTAGCGCTCAAAAAAATCATCCAGCACCACAATGGCAAGTGTGTTTGGCTCATCAATTGCGGGATTGCCAATATGCGATTGATGCTGGGGACAGAATTTTTGCCCCAGGGATGAAGAGGTTATTATTAAGAGCTTTGATCGTCCATCGACGACGAGCGAAAATAGACGATACTAGACTGAAACGATATCGAGAAAATTTACAGGAAAGATTCACCAGGATTTTAAATTTAGTGCCACACAATCCGGATGGTATCCGGTTACGAAAACGATATGGTGGGCTGATTGACAATTTATTTCTATTTCTGGAAGATGCGACAATTCCACCCACGAATAATAGTAGCGAACAGGCGATTCGGATGAGTGTAATATTTCGCCGTGTGACTAATGGCTTCCGTTCGGAATGGGGTCGGGATTTGTTTGCTGCCGTTCGTTCAGTTGTGAATACTGGCAAACGTCAGGGTTTAACTGCTTATCAATCTATTCAACAAGCTCTCTCGATTGATGGCTCCCTTTTTTCCCCTAGTTGAGCAATTACCATTTTTGTTACATGAAATCTCTCTACTGTCACTACAGCATTTGGCAATATTTTATTCACCAAAAATTTATAACTACCACTCATGTCCATGCTGACTTCTTCTATTTTATTTAAGACTTATTTACCCCATTTTAGAAGAAAGTTTTCGATAAATGACTGTTTTTTTTTCTGATACCAATCCTAAGAGTTTATGTGTTTCTAAATCTACTAATACTACTATAAATTTTCCTTGCCCTTTAACTAAACTAATCTCATCTATTCCCAAGCGGCGCAATTCCCGAACATCTACATTGATTACACTTTCAGCTACTACTTTAACCATTGACTCAACTTGTTCGGGTGTTAATGTGTTATTTTTAGCAACATTACTAATGTCACTCTGAATAACTTGTTCTGTGATATTTAGGGCTAATCTTTTAGTAAAACTTTTTTTATGCTCAACAAAATCTAAAATTTCGCTAAAAGGTTTTCGGCAAAATTCACACTTAAACTGCCGACGATTTACAGAAAGAATTACCGCTCTATTACTGATGGGTAAATCTTTAACTAAATGTCTTTTGTTGTGATGGAGACGATGACTCTTTTGACCACATCGCGGGCAAACTGCTGTTTTGTTGGTTGCTCTAACCGATAAAATAATCGTCGATTCTGTCTCTAAGCTATTCTCTACTATCACACCTGGTAAATTTAGCAATTGTGTCATTAATCTTTTCATTGCTGTACTTACAGCGGATTCCAGGTTTATGAAGTACAGTAGCAGCAGCTTGTAAACCAGTTTTTAAAGTGCTTAATATTAACCAACTCAAGCGCCGTAGCTAGTAAAATATCAACCATCTTGGTAGTAGTGGGCGAAAACTTACGTAAAAAAGCTTTGAGTTGTGACCACCATAATTCGATTGGATTAAAGTCAGGAGAATAGGGTGATAAATTCAGAACACTCGCACCAGTGGCTTGAATCAGGGGTTCAATCACCGCCAACTTATGGGCTGGTAGATTATCAATTAACTTCGACTGCACCCTCCCATAATTTTGGCACTAAGCACTGTTCCACAAAAACTGCAAATGCCTGACTATCCATCGACCCGTTGAGCGTCATTAATCCTACTACTTTTTTTAAGCTGATTGCTCCAATAACTGTGACTTTAGCACCCCGATAAAATGGTTTTAAATCATAGACTCTACTACCACATTTTGAACGTGCATGGGTTCGTGTTAACCCCAATAGAACGCCCATTTCATCCAAAAAAACGAGATTGTCAGGGTCGATATTTTTCACTTTGTCCCAATATTCACACATATAAAGTTGCACTCGGTCGGTGGCAGATAGACTACTCCGTATTGTCTTTTTTTTCGCGTCAGATTTTGTTTGATTAATTCGCGACACATCATACGCTTAACTGACAGATTGTTGGTAGCTATCTAGCCAATATTCACAATATTCTAATAAGGTACTATCCGGATATTTTTCTACCATCTGGGTCAATGGATCTGTGGACGAGTGTAACACACTTTTAAGGCTTCCACCCTGTTTTTTTGGTTGAACGTGACCAGTCGTTTGTTTTTGTTTTAAGATTTTTTGAACAAACGCTTTACTCACATCAAAACGTTGGGCTACTTTCCTGACTGATGTATCACCTTGTTCATAGGCTTTAATTATTTTTTTACGAAACTCGATCGAATAAGCTTTCATTTTTTCTGGTGATGTACTGAATGTAGTTTACCACATATACATGGAATTTGCTGTAAATAATCCTCAACTTTTAACATTTTAGCATACTAAACACGGAAGAGCCAAAAAAGGACTGTATCAAATGAGCCACATAATTATTGCCAGGTAAGCACTCTGGCAATTCCTGAGTCAGGAGTAATAACTCATTTAAAAGAATTGGGATTTATAAAGTTGTTTAGAAAAAGCTTTAAAAAAGAGGCGTCTAGACACTAGATTTTCTCTTGACCAAAGTGAGAAAAAATCCCTGAAATTACAAGAGATGAATTTATCACAATTCATAATACTCATTGGCGAATTGAAACCTTTCATAGAGCTATCAAGCAAGTATGTGGAATTTGTCGGTTCATGGTAAGAGATACCTGTGCAATCAAGACTCATGTATTTTGTTCACTTCCAGATGAGTGTTAAATTAGAGTTGATGCGGTCTGAAAAAATAATTGGTAACTCGTATGAAGTCCAAAGGAATCTATTCACTTCAGTTATAAGTGAGCCGATTTTAGCCAACTTTAGTAGTGGTGGCCTTGTCTAGAGTACATAGATGATGTTTTTTGTCAATGCGTAAGTCCTAGAATTGAAGCATTGACCCCACGGATAAATTCGGGGGCTTGTTTCTCGGATACAGGTTTTTTATTTCTCCACGGATGAATCCGGGGGCTTGTATCTTGGATGAAGAAGGTCAGAGTTGGCAAAATATGGGAGCGATCGGGCTAGTCAGTCGCTAATTCCGGTTTTGAAGGGTAGTTTGCCGATCGAATGGACGACGATCAATTGCCGGGCCGGCGATTCCCTACGGGATAGCTTCGCTTCACGGGGAAGCTAAAAAACTGAGCGCAAAAAACGGCCCTGGCAATTGCCTTAACGAAATGCACATAAATCTCATCCTAATCTCAAATTTAATTTTTTATTTAGAAAAGCCGATCGTTAAATTTGTTAGGGTTTCCTAACAATCGGCAGACTCAAAATACATTTCTAATTCAGCTATAGAAATAAATTAACCACAGTCACCGCTCGATCTTGCTGTAGCCTAGCTTCTTTAAGAAACGAGGGCATCTACCAAAGCGCTCCAAAACAAAGATAAGGTATTTCAAGCCGTAGTTTTTTTGAGGCAGACTTGAATTTAATTATCAGATTTTAAGACAAATTAAATTTATTTCCAGCTCTCTTGATAGGTCAACAAAATAAATTAGGGTCGCGATCACAGGGTGACTGTGATCGATCGCACAATCAATAACGTTATTAACGTGCAGCTTATAGAAGATGCAGGCAGTCGAGCCAAATGGCTTATAGCTTTAAGCACAATTGCGGATGACTGTCAGGGTACAAATCCAGAAAATTGTAGTTAACAACGTTAAAAAGTAGGGGAATTGATCGGGTGCGAGTTAATAAAAAAACGAGGTTGATCATGACGGGTATTTCACAAATATCTTCAAAGTCTTTACCTGCAGCCGACGAAATTCAACACGGGGATAGTCTGGCATCGCAGGGTATTACCGGATGGGACAATGACCAATTCCCAGAGGCTAAAGGCGTCAGCGTTTCTTCCTTAACCGTTAGCTGGGCAAAAAAATATTACAGTACAGTTGCCGCACGAGAAAACCAAGCCCCGCGACAAATTCTCCCAAGCCTAGAGTTAACTAACTTTGAGGAAAATCGAGCCCAAATAGTTGACAAGTTGAAAGATACCCTGAAATTAGCTAGCGAGATAGCTTGGAGTAGAGTAGAAGCTCTTTTAGGGGAACAAATACAGCGGCACGCGATAGATCCAAGCTTAATTAATTCTTTAGAAATTGCCGCCGATTCTCGCACCTTATATTGGAAAGCAATAGATGCTTATGCCGATAGAGAACCTATTTTCCGCTTGTCAGTGCTGGTGGGAAAAGATCTTATCAAAGTGAGGCGAAAATACTCGGAGACTGATCCGTTAGTGCTGGGATTTGTGACGGTGGAGTTTCAATACATTAGCAAAATCTTGTTAGGATGTCTTTCGGAGTCAGAGAGAGCAGAATTTGCACCATACTTAAAAGTTATAGACGACTACCTACACATTCCCTACGGAGAGATTAACGAGGCGGCGGCGAATCAGCCCGCGAATTCAAGAGCTTTATTAGCCGTTCAGCATTTGTTGCAGCATACGACTCAGATTGCCAGTGCAGTGTACGCTCGAGCTAGTTTCCAGCATCAAGGATACCGCAGCAGCAGCGGTTATTTGAGCGATCGCGAGGTAAAAATTTCTGGTATCCGGGATGTAGAGATTTTTCAAAGCTATTTGTGCTGGTGCGTTTTGGAAGGTAGCATTCACCCGGTACAGCAAGAATTGTTTCCACTTTGCGTGATGTTGTATCCGAAACTTCATGTAAGTTGGGAGTTGGTGCAGGATATGCTGCTGATTTTGTTTTGGGAAATATGCGAGCGACTTCCTCCGGAAGATTTAACGATATTTATACCTTACTTGCGTACTTTGACAGAGATGTTTTCCAGGGATGTGTTTGATAATTAGGTAATGGCTAATTGGTAATTGCTTCAAAATTTACCAGTTGTTTATTTAAAACTAAAAGCTGCAACTGCCAAACATCCCCAACCGACAATAAAAGCCACTCCTCCCACAGGGGTAATGGCACCCAGCCATTTGATGTCAGTCAAACTCAGGGCGTACAAACTGCCGGAAAAGATGATTGTGCCGACAATAAAAGCCCATCCAGCCACTGCAAAAAAGGTTTCAGACTCTTGGGCATGGCTCAAGAGTAAAGCGACGAGTAATAGAGCCAGGGCATGGTACATTTGATATCGGGCACCGGTCTCAAAAATGGTTAAAGCCTGATCGCTCAATTGATTTTTCAAAGCGTGGGAGGCGAAAGCACCGCCTGCAACGGATAAACCTCCGAAGATGGCTGCCGCTGCTATAAAAATGCGAATTAAAATTAGCGTTGACATAATATTTATTGAATTGGGAAGAAGAAAGAAGGAAGAAGGAAGAGGGAAAAACATCTAATTGTTGATATCGAATGTGTGCGGTGCGTGCCTTAGTTGTCATTGCGAGCCTCCGCGAAGCAATCGCAGAGTATGGAGGTGCACTTGCCTAACGTGGGTAAGGGAAGGTGCGCGGGGCGCACCCTAGGTTTATGATAAATTATCTTTTTTGCAGATATTTTTAACCTATTTCCGCACAGCTTCCAGCAAGCGAGAATAGTAAAAGCTAGTGCTAGTCATCGCTGTTCTGTTAATAACAAAACCATTGTTTTCTAAGATTTTGATAATATCAGCTTCGCGGTGCTGGTAAGCGCGAGTAGTTTTGCTCGGGCCGGGAAAAAGTTCGCCAATTTTTTTGAGGGCGGTGAGTGCTAAAGTTTTGGGCGCAAAACTAAGAATTAGTCGCGATTCGGCGATCGAACTTAGGTGAGCGATCATTTCTGCAGCCTTATTTTGAGGATAGTGGATTAGCACATCCAAACAAATCACTGTGTGGAATTTGCCGGTTAAAGCTTCCAAATCTTGGGCGGCGAAGGAGATGTTGTAGAGCTTGCCGGGAACTGCTGTCGATCGATCGTAAGCTTCTGCTACCATCTTTTCAGAGATATCGCTAGCGCAAACAATTGCCCCAGCGTCAGCCAGAGGAATGCTCAGAGATCCTACACCGCAGCCAGCATCGCAGACACACAGCCCAGGCAAATTTCCGTCAGCTTGCAGCCATTCGATGACTGTATCCACCGTTTTCTGGTGCCCGGTGCGGATGTCTAGCTGAACTTTATTGACTTTCCCGTCACCGTAAATTCGCTGCCAGCGATCAAAGCCCGTCGAGTTAAAATACTGTCTAACTATAGTCTTGTCGTCTACCAAATTCATCGATTTGCCTGCTGCTGAGTTATTGCCAACGGTTAAATATTATAAAGCCGCAGCGGCAGTTATTGTTAACCGAAAGTAATTTAGTCCGGGCCCCCCGGATTTATCAGTGGGGTCAGTTCTTCAATTTTCAATTCTTTAATCTAAAATCTAAAATCTAAAATCGATTGACACTCCCCACCCAATTAAATTGAGTTAGATTTATTGATAGAGGCGATCGCAACTCGAACAATCCCGAATTGAGAAAGTAATTTAATAAAAACCGAGTTCAGCCGATCGCACATTCGAGCGATAATTTTAATCAGCCCTAACTTTAAAAAATATGGTGCTACAAGATCATTTCCGCCCGCCGCTGTCGGTTCGCCGTCACTGGCACGCCTTTCACAACGCCTGGGCGACTTACATTGCATCCGATTTGAATGCCAAATTACCCGCAAATTACTTTGCCGAGCCCAACGTGCAGTTTGGGATTGAAATTGATGTAGCAGCTTTTGAGGAATCGTTACCGGAGTTGGAGAACCCAGAGACGGTAATTCGTTTGCCAATAGATTTCCCAAATAATTGGATGTCACCCCCAGTCCAAAGCGTGCCTTTTCTAACTGCGGCGGAAACCGTGCAAGTCAGTATTTTTAACACTGAAGCGGGCCCGGTATTAGCCGGTGCAATTGAATTAGTAAGTCCTGCCAACAAAGATCGTTCTACTCATCGCGGTGCTTTTGTTTCTAAGTGCGAGACGTATTTGCGCCAGGGAATTGGGTTGGTAATAGTTGATGTTGTGACGGGAAGGAAGGCAAATCTTCATAATGAATTGTTAGCCCGTCTGGCGGGAGGAAGCGCTTCGCCCTTGGATGCTGACCTCTATGCTACAGCTTATCGACCGATCGAGCGAGACGGCAACCAATGCCTCGATATTTGGCAGGAAAAACTGGCTGTGGGCTGCGCGCTTCCTGCTTTACCGCTGTGGCTACGGGGCGATATTTGCTTGGCTGTGGAATTAAACACTATTTACGATCGAACTTGCCGAGAACACCGAATTGCTGTTAGCAGCGCTTAGCATCAGGACTCTTCGTCCTCACTACGAACTCTACTGCGCGAGAAACTAATGGCATGGAAACTAAATGGAACCACTTAAAACAACCGATGCCAAGTCAATTCTTTTGTCGCCGCATTTAAATTCCACCGCAACAATTGAGTTGCTGAGTGGCCAATAATTCCCGCAATTCCGATCGCCCTTCTCGGAGATTCTGTTGCCAGGGCGATCGCACTTTCGGCATCACAAATCCCCCACTCCACCAAATTCTGCACTCCCGCCAACAGCGGCAGAGTTGTACCCGCCAAAGTAGCAGATTCCAGGGGCGAGTGGTAATCTAATCTTACCCAAGCTGTACCTTTTCTGACTTCAATTTGTCGGGAATCCCAAGGATAAACACCGTCAGGCAAACCCAAAGGAGCCAAAGCATCGCTCACCAAAAAAATGCCTTTTTCATACCTACCAGCGCGCAGCAAAAAATCAATCATTGTCGGAGAAACGTGCTTCCCATCAGCAATTAAACCACATTTTACGCCCGGACAAACAATTGCCGCTCCCAACAAACCCGGTTCTCTGTGGTGCAAACTCGGCATCGCATTAAAAGCGTGAGTTACCATTGAAGCTCCCCGCTCAAATGCTTGTTGGGCTTGCTCTGCCGTCGCTTGGGAATGTCCGAGACTGACCGCAATTCCCAAACTTTGCAAATAGGAAATGACTTCGCCAGTGCTGTCTAACTCAGGCGCTAAAGTAATTATTTTGACAATATCTGCACAATCTCCTAAAACTTGCTTGACATTTTCTATAGTTAGCGGTAATAAAAACTCAACTGGGTGAGCACCTCGCTTTTGGGGGTTGAGAAAAGGGCCTTCGAGGTGAACACCAAGAATTTCGGCTGTTTTGGTTTTATTGATTGCCGGAGCAGCGGTTTGTACAGTGCGGATATAATCAGCAATAGTCGAGAGCGATCGCCTAAACTTATACAGTGAAGTTGTCACCAAAGTCGGCACAAAAGCATCGACTCCCTGATTCCACAAAAATTGACAAATTTTCGGCAAAATTTCAATATGTTTGCTTTCTAAATCGGGAAAAGCAAAACCGAGGGCTCCGTTAATCTGCAAGTCAACACCGCCCAGAGAAAGCCAATCGCCTGCTACATCAAGCACTTGCAAATCGGGAGGACAAATCCGTTTAAATACGGCGTCCATCGGGCAAACTTCTTGAATAATACCCGTTTTGTTAACAGCAAGCATCTGCAAATCCTTGCAACCGGGGAGGCGAACATTGAGAATATCTGTGCGGGCGGCAGTTGGGGTTGTGGCTTCAGTCATCCGATTTTAGATTTTAGATTTTAGAATTAATATTCGCTACGGATAAATCCGGTGGCTGGCGATGAGGAGGGGGAGCTTTTTGCTTTTTGCTGGCTCCAGGGCTTCTCAGACGGGGGATTGTGCCCAAATTGCTTTTAAGGGTCTGTTTTGGTACAAAATATCTAAATTTGAGTTAACGCAATCATTTAAAATTAGCATTTATCTGAAATCTCAAATCTGAAAATTTTATGAATCAAGCGACAGTTGGAATTATCATGGGTAGCGATTCGGATTTGCCAACCATGAAAGATGCGATCGCGGTTTGCGAAGAATTCAGTGTTGCTTGCTCCGTGGCGATCATCTCGGCGCACCGCACCCCTGATCGCATGGTGGAATACGCCGAAACCGCACACCAAAGAGGCTTGAAAGTCATTATCGCAGGTGCCGGGGGAGCAGCCCACCTTCCGGGTATGGTAGCATCTTTAACGCCCTTGCCAGTAATTGGGGTGCCGGTACCGAGCCGCCACCTGCAAGGCCTAGATTCGCTGTACTCGATCGTGCAAATGCCAGCCGGGATACCCGTAGCAACAGTGGGGATCGGCAACGCTAAGAATGCTGGCTTGCTGGCAGTTCAGATACTGGCAGCTCATCAGCCAGAATTGCTAGAGCGAGTTTTGCATTACCGCAAAAATTTGTCCGAATCTGTACTGAAAAAACAAAATCAACTAGAAGAGCTAGGCTATCATAACTATCTCAATCTCAACAAATAATCCATAAACTTTTGTAGTAAGATTGGAAAGTTTTCCGAATATTGCTGAGCTTACTAGCCGTAAAGAGGGTAAAAGTGATTAAAATGACTGTCGGAAAGAAAAAGTCGAAACAACTCAGGCGGGATGCTTTAAATTTGCCAGCAGCTAAATTTTTTACGAAAGTTAACAGGTTGAAGAAGTTACCACGGGCGATCGCCCGCCTCAGCCCAAGTTGGCAAGCCTGCATACCTTTAGCTGCAATCATCGTCTTGGTGTGGGGATATGCGGCGGTAGCCCAAACAGCTCCCGCGCCAACCACCGAGGAACAATTAGCCAGCCTTAAGGTGGGCATGGATACCATGTGGGTCATGGTGGCGGCGATGATAGTGTTCTTTATGAACGCCGGTTTCGGTATGTTGGAAACCGGGTTTTGCCGCCAAAAAAATGCCGTCAACGTGCTGTCCAAAAACTTGATTGTTTTTGCGCTTTCTACGATCGCATTTTGGGCGATCGGGTTTGCCTTAATGTTCAGCGACGGCAACGGTTTTATCGGCAGCAGTGGCGGATTTTTCCTGTGGAACGTAGCTGACAACAGCCCCGCCACAGGAGACGCTTATCAAGGCATTTTCAGCGCATTAAACTGGACGGGAGTCCCCCTCAACGCTAAATTCTTTTTCCAATTAGTTTTTGCGGGAACTGCTGCGACGATCGTTTCTGGAGCCGTTGCAGAGCGAATTAAATTCCTTGAATTCTTAATTTTCAGCTTGCTGCTAGTAGGCATTGCTTACCCGATTACCGGACACTGGATATGGGGGGGAGGCTGGCTGGCAAAAGCCGGCTTCTGGGATTTTGCCGGTTCGACAGTGGTTCACTCGGTAGGCGGTTGGGCGGCTTTGATGGGAGCGGCATTTTTGGGGCCGCGGCTCGGCAAGTACCGCGACGGCGATACTGTGGCGATGCCGGGACACAATATGAGCATTGCCACCCTGGGTTGTTTGATTTTGTGGTTCGGTTGGTTCGGGTTTAATCCCGGTTCGACAATGGCAGTCGATCCAAATGCGATCGCCCATATTGCGCTCACCACCAACACTGCGGGTGCCTTCGGGGGAATTGCTGCAACCATTACTGCTTGGCTGTACCTGGGTAAACCTGACCTTTCGATGATTATCAACGGCATCCTCGCCGGCTTAGTCGGGGTAACAGCGAGCTGTGCTTGGATCAACGTGCCCAACTCTGCCATTATCGGCACGATCGCCGGTATCCTGGTAGTTTTCGCCGTAACTTTCTTCGACAACTTGAAAATTGACGACCCTGTAGGAGCAACTTCAGTTCACTTAGTCTGTGGCATCTGGGGAACTCTGGCAGTTGGGCTGTTTGCTGACGGGCCTACAACTGGACTTTATACCGCAGGCCCCGAAGCCGGATTGCTTGTGGGCGGAGGTTTCGGTCAACTCTGGGCGCAGTTGGTCGGCATTATTTCTGTAGGCGGGATGACCGTGCTGCTGAGTACGATTTTTTGGCTGGCACTCAAAGCTTTGCTGGGTATCCGCGTTTCTGCTTTAGAGGAGGCTGAAGGTTTGGATATCGGCGAACACGGGATGGAAGCTTATACCGGGTTTGTGAAGGAAACGAGCTTGGACAACAGAAGTGAGAGCAGCTACGGCGGTTATGGTGGGGGTTCTGGGGGCAAGACTACCAAACTGTAGAGCGTGCGAAGAAATCAATTAATTCAGCTTTCGTGGTCTAGATTAGCTATTTATCAGCTAATTCACGCCTTTATTCAGAAAAACCACAATCTGAAATAGCCCCCAACTTATGGCTGTCTATCGTTGTGCTCGCGTTTCAATCTTCGATGCGAACGCGGGCATAATTTTATTTTTAGTTGACCTTTAATGGCTGACATATGGCGTGGCACAATTTGAGGATGATTATGGTGGGGTGTCCCGCCTGCTGTGAAAATACACGCCTTCGGGCTACGAGAGTCCATCCGACAAAAAAATCAAAATCATCCCGCTATTATGCAACGCCTTACATATAGTAGTTTCCGATTGCATGAGATGTGCGCCGGTAATTGGTAATTGGGAATTGAGAATCTGTAACTGACGAGCTTTGTAAGCTGGTGTATTGATTAGAGTTTACCGGCAATTGCTTTAAGTTCTTCAACGACGCCCTTGTTCTTGGGATTCTTGCTGCCATCAACGCGGGCGGAGACAACAGTGATTATTTCTAGTATATCTTTAGCTAAATCCTCGTCACAGCTAGTATTTTCGGTTTGATTTATAATCACTACCTCTGTCCCAAAGTGTTCGCACAAATTAAAAATTAGTTCAGAACCAAATCTCAAAAGTCTGTCTTTGTGAGTTAATACCAACCTTTCTACTTGATTGTCTGCGATCGCCCGAATTAGATGTTGTAAACCCCGCTTACTGTAATTAACCCCAGAACCCACATCATCAATGATTTGGAATTGCCAGCCGTGAGATGCACAAAACAATTCCAAAACTTGTTTTTGTCTGTCTAAATCATCTTTTTGGTTGTGACTGCTAACCCGAGCGTAAGCAATGGTTAAAGCGCCGTTGGGTTTTAAGCCGAGAAGATGAGCTAGGTCATAGCGTCTGTGACCATTAGCGGTGCGTTCCGGTATTAGCTTGCCTTCGGCTTCCCATCTTCGCAAGGTGGAAGCGCTCACACCTTTAAGTTTGGCTGCTTCAGTTATAGTTAATTTTTTCATTTTTGGATTTTAGCATCAGAAATGGGTAATTTCGGTAAGTTTTAGATATATTTTTGTCCGGGTCTGGTGGTTGGACAAATCCGATTGCGGTGCCAGAAAGTTTGGTAGGCAGATTTTTTATGGTAAAGTAGTGCGAAAAAGCAAAGTTCTGCATCGCCGTCGCGCCCAACACAGCACAGTGCTTGATTCTTACAAGAATTGAGGCTTTAATTGAGTGGTAAAATTTGATGCAGCAATCAGTGCAAATTATTCGGTGTGAGGCCTGCAAATAGCTTGAGTTTATGGAGAAGTTTGGAGGAGGTAGCAGAAGTAGAACTCATAAATCCCTCTTAGGGATGGAAGTTAGCCGATCGAAAGCTGTTCCGGTTTGGGCTTTGCTATCTTTGGTGACGAACGGGGTACTGATAGTTACAGTCGCTCAACTACTGCTGCGGGGACACAACTTGACAGAAAGCTTCCAGGCGAATGATGCGGTGACGGCAGAAGCGGCCCAGGAACAAATTGGCCAATCGGCGATCTCTGCAAAGGCAGTGCTAGACGTGCCCGTTCCCGGGCCACGACATAAATGGACTTACCAGCAGTGGGTGACGCAGTTGGGTCGCGAAGCTGAGGCGGCGGCGGCGAATCGACCCTCAAGACTGAGTGTTTTGGCTGGGGATTCTCTAAGTATGTGGTTTCCGACCAAGCTGTTACCAGTTGATAGAATTTGGCTGAATCAAGGGATTTCGGGGGAGACTTCCCTGGGTTTGCTGAAGCGGTTGCAGTTGTTCGATAGAACTGCCCCGGATACGGTGTTTGTGATGATTGGGATTAACGATTTGTTGCGGGGGACCAGCGACGAAGGGATTTTGGACAACCAGCGACAGATTATTCGCGATTTGCGGTGGGCTCACCCCAAAGCACAAGTTGTTGTGCAGTCGATTTTGCCCCACAGTGGGGAACAAGCTACTTGGGAAAATCGCGATCGGCTGTTGGCGATTCCTAACAGTCGGATTAGGGCAATAAATCGACGGCTGAAAGAAATTGCTAGTTCGGAAAATGTTTTGTATCTGGATTTGTACCCGCTGTTTGCGGATGCTGACGGCAATTTGCCAACCGAACTCAGCACAGACGGCTTGCACCTTAACGATCAAGGTTATCTGGTTTGGCGATCGGCCCTGCAACTGTTCGATCAGATGCAGTTGAAAAATGAGTCATGAGTTATTAGTCATTAGTTAGAAAGATCAAGGATAAAGTAACATTCTCCCCACCTCTCCCCCTCTCCTCCTCCCACTCTCCCCAACTCAAAACTCTTACCTTCTCCTCAACTCCCCCTCTCCGATTACTCTGCTATCACTGGCTATGTCAAGTATCGACTGATAGATACAGACGGCTTGCACCTTAACGATCAAGGTTATCTGGTTTGGCGATCGGCCCTGCAACTGTTCGATCAGATGCAGTTGAAAAATGAGTCATGAGTTATTAGTCATTAGTTAGAAAGATCAAGGATAAAGTAACATTCTCCCCACCTCTCCCCCTCTCCTCCTCCCACTCTCCCCAACTCAAAACTCTTACCTTCTCCTCAACTCCCCCTCTCCGATTACTCTGCTATCACTGGCTATGTCAAGTATCGACTGATAGATTAAGAAATATGATACTTAGCTATTTTGTATAGTGTGATACAGAATAACTGTTTATACAAATGGTGCAATCCAAAAGGCATAGACCATTAGATTGATAGTTGACGAATATAGATGAGTCCGGCTATACGGAGTCGGGGGGTTGAAGATTGGGGAATTATCTATTGAAGATTTGTTCCGCTACAACAGGGACTTAAAACCAAATAACTATTGCATCTAAAATCCTCACATCTAAAATCGGCTCGGTCTTCCCTGAAAATTGCTGAGTATGAAAAGGTACAACTAACGTGATCAAAAAAAGTTTAACGATCGGCATCATTGCGCTGTGGCTGTTAAGCGTGCCGCTGACCGACAATGCCTTAGCTCAAGATGCTGGTGCCGCTGCGGCGGTGGCGCCGAATCCGATCAACAGCGGCGATACCGCCTGGATGTTGATATCCTCAGCACTGGTATTACTGATGACACCGGGGTTGGCGTTTTTCTACGGGGGACTGGTGCGATCGCGCAACGTTCTCAACACCATGATGATGAGCTTAGTCATGATGGGAGTGATTGGCGTCACCTGGACGTTGTGGGGCTACAGTTTAGCCTTTGACGTTTCTACTCCAGCGTCCGAAGGCTTTGGTAAAGGGATCGAAAGCTTCATCGGTGGCTTCGACTGGATGTTCTTGAACAAAGTGACGGCGGACACACCAGATCCGATCGGCTATGCACCGACAATACCCCACCAAGTCTTCATGGTTTACCAGATGATGTTCGCCATCATCACTCCAGCCTTGATTTCCGGGGCGATCGTCGAACGGGTAACATTTAAAACCTATTTCTGGTTCGTGCTGCTGTGGTCTACCTTCATCTACTCTCCTTTAGCCCACTGGGTTTGGGGTAGAGGCTGGCTGGGGGCGATCGGAACTCTGGACTTTGCCGGCGGCACAGTCGTGCACATCAGTTCCGGTGTTTCTGCCGTTGTCGCAGCTTGGATGATCGGGCCCCGCAAAGACCACTTGAAGAAGCCCCACACCCCTCACAACGTACCCTACGTCTTGCTTGGAATTGGGATGCTGTGGTTCGGCTGGTTTGGCTTCAACGGCGGTAGCGCTTTGGGATCTGGTTCTTTAGCAACAGTGGCTTTTGTCACCACCATGATTTCTGCAGCAGCCGGGGGTTTAACTTGGACAATTGTGGAATGGGTGCTCAGAGGCAAACCGACAGCAGTGGGAATTGCCAGCGGTTTCCTAGCGGGATTGGTGGGAATCACACCTGCGGCTGGATTCGTGCTTCCAGTGGGAGCGCTTTTGATCGGATCGATCACTTCGGTTTGCTGCTTCTTTGCGGTTAGTTGGCGGGCTAAGCTGGGATTTGACGACTCTTTGGATACCTTCCCGATTCACGGCGTCGGCGGGACTGTGGGCGCGATTCTGACTGGCCTGTTTGCGACTAAAGCGGTTAACGCTGCCGGAAATGACGGGCTGTTTGCCGGGAATCCGGGGCTAATCGTCACCCAGTTTGTAGGCGTTCTAGCTACTTACGTGTTTGCGGCTGTCGGCACTTTTGTGATCCTGAAAATTTTGGAACAGTTTATGGAACTGCGAGTATCCTCATCTGCTGAAGACAAAGGTTTGGATATTGACCTGCATGGGGAAGAAGCTTACGGTGAGGATTTTGCTGGCGGTTTCACTTCGTTTGAATCGGGTTCTCCTTTTGCGCCGAAGAAGGTTTGAAGCTGATTTTCTGTGGGAGTTCGATCGTGTAGAGACTCAGCTATCTGGGTCTCTGCAATTTTTTTAAGTTTTTTTTAACGAACCGCGAAGACGCTAAGAGCGCGAAGGAAGAGGTATAAAGGTGCTGTTCCACCTGTTCGCCCAATTGTCTCATTCTTCTTTCTTCTTCCTTCGCGTTTTTCGCGTCTTCGCGGTTCATTCTTTCTTTCCTCTCAATTCAATGTGTCGATCGTATAAATAGCATATCCCCTCTTCGCTACTGAGCCAATAATCGCGATCGCACCCCAGGCATTCTAAAATCAAAGGTAATTAACCTAGATTTCAACTCGATACCGCATGGATACTAAAGCTTTTAAACGATCGCTCCAACAGTCTGAAAACTACCACCGCAAGGGTTTCGGACACGAAGCTGAGGTAGCTGGCGTGATGCAGACAGCTTATCAAAGCAGTCTGATCCAGCAAATTCGCGACAATAATTACAGGCTGGAACGCGGCGCAGTCACGATCCGGCTGGCTGAGGCTTTTGGCTTTTGCTGGGGGGTGGAACGCGCTGTAGCTATTGCTTACGAGACTCGCCAGCATTTCCCCTCGGAACGGATTTGGATTACTAATGAGATTATTCATAATCCGTCGGTCAATCAGCATTTGCGGGATATGGAAGTTGGTTTTATTGCTGTTGAAAATGGGCAGAAAAATTTTTCGGTTGTCGATAGTGGCGATGTGGTAATTTTACCGGCTTTTGGGGCGAGCGTCCAAGAAATGCAGTTGCTTAATGATAAGGGCTGCAAGATTGTTGATACTACTTGTCCTTGGGTTTCTAAGGTTTGGAATACTGTTGAGAAGCACAAGAAGAGGAATTATACTTCCATTATTCACGGTCAGTACAAGCATGAGGAAACTGTTGCTACGAGTTCTTTTGCTGATAAGTATTTGATTGTGCTGAATTGGCAAGAAGCTGAATATGTCAGCAATTATATCTTGCAGGGGGGCGACCGCGATGAGTTTCTTGCTAAATTTAGCAAGGCTTATTCTGCTGGTTTTGACCCAGATGTGGATTTGGAAAGCGTTGGTATTGCTAACCAAACTACTATGCTCAAAACTGAGACAGAGAATATTGGTAAATTGTTTGAAAAAACGATGATGCGAAAGTTCGGACCGGAGAATTTGAACGAGCATTTTCAGAGTTTTAATACTATCTGCGATGCGACTCAGGAACGGCAAGACGCTATGTTAAGTTTGGTTGAGGAAAAGTTAGATTTGATGCTGGTGATTGGGGGTTTTAATTCTTCTAATACTACGCATTTGCAGGAAATCGCGATCGACAAAACTGTTCCTTCTTATCACATTGATTGTGCGGAGCGCATTTTACCGGGAAATCGGATCGAACACAAGCCTTTGGGGGCCGATTTGGTCGTAACTGAAGGTTGGTTACCGGATGGTAAAATTGTAGTCGGCGTGACTTCGGGTGCTTCTACGCCTGATAAGGTTGTTGAAGATGCGATTGATCGCATTTTGGCAATGAAAGCGACTGCTGTTGTGTAATTATTATATTGTTTCGGCACTGCACTCGGAATCATCATTTTCTCAGTGCAGTGCGATCGTCCAAGTCTTCAACAGACTATCAACTCCAATTGCTCTTCATTCCCTCTTGATGCTGAAAATTACCCGCGTTAACCTGCGTTTATCTGCGGTTAGTTTCCCTAGCAATTTCTCCCCTACGTCCCAAAAATTATTTTTTTCAGAAATCATGAAAAATTCGCCTTTTTTTTGGGCGAAAAAGCTTGACACTGGTCGCTTGACGAGGTATCATTTAATAATGGGAATATTGCCTAAATTAAAATTTATATCACCACTTGCATTATTTAAAATATACCCCAAAAGTCAACTTAAGTCAATAGGTAAAAACTCTTTTCTTTGCGCCACGATGTGAAACTGTGAAAGCAGCATAATCGATGCAACAAAACATGGTGAATAAAGCTTTGTTAACCATCCTAGATTGTGTGGGGCCTGCCTGAATCACGAGAGGTAAGAGAGCTATTTCTGGCATCTCCGACTTAAGGGGGATGCCAGGAATATCTAGACTAAAATAGGAACAAGATTGATCGCAGATTTGAGCCTTAAATTTATAGTCTTTAGTCGCTCTATAGGCCCGCGCCAAAAATTCGAGTAGTCCGTATCCAGCTAAAATAAAAAAAAGCAGGACTCGCACGCCGACTATTTCATGAAACAATCGCTGACTCCCCAAATCACCGCAGGTATCGGAATGGTCGTGGCCCTGCTAATTTTCAATGCGGCAACTTCCTACCACAACACTCTCAAGTTAATCGAAAACGAACACTGGGTGAGCCACACTCAGCAAGTTTTAACCGAACTCGAAGCCACGCTTTCCACCTTAAAAGATGCTGAAACCGGACAGCGCGGTTATTTGCTGACGGGAGAAGAACGGTATTTAGAACCCTATCACAGCGCGATCGCCCGGGTTAACGAACAAGTAGTCGGATTGCAGCAGCTAACGGCGGACAATAAGCGGCAGCAACAGCGCCTTCGCGATTTGAAAATTGCGATCGACTCTAAATTAGCCGAACTTGAAGGAACCATCAATCTGCGACGCCAACAAAACTTAGCAGCAGCCGTGCGGCAAGTAAAAACCGGTAGGGGAAAGCCAATCATGGGTGGCATTCGGCAGCAGATAGCCGCCATGACTGCTGAAGAAACTCAGCTATTGCAGCAGCGCGCCCGAGAATCTAAAAACAGCGCTAATTTGACCATCCTGACTTTTACGGTTGCTTCTTTAGTAAATTTCCTGTTGATGGTGTTGGTTTATTATTTGGTCAAGCGCGATCGAACTTTGCGCGACAAGGCCGAAATTAAGCTAAATCAACTGTTAGAACAGCTAGAACACGATCGCCACTCCCTACAATTAAGCGAAGAACGTTTCCGTCGCGCCATTCTCAACGCACCGCTGCCAATTATGCTGCACGCTGAAAACGGAGAAGTTTTGCAAATTAACTGCGCTTGGACAGAACTCTCAGGCTACGAATACTCAGAAATTCCTACAATTGAAGATTGGACAGAAAAAGCTTACCACAGTCGCCAATCGCTAGTGCAAGCAGATCTCGATCGGCTCCACCAATTAAACGCGCGCATTTCTGAAGGCGAATATATGATTGCCACAGCCAGCGGCGAAAGTCGAATTTGGGAGTTTTATTCCGCACCTTTAGATCAGCTTTCCGACGGCCGAAGTTTAGTAATTAGTACCGCCATTGACATAACTGCGCGCAAACAAGCAGAAGCAGAAATTCGGATGCTCAATGCTACCTTAGAACGGCGAGTCGAACTCCGCACCAATCAACTTCAAGCAGCTAACGAAGAATTAGAATCTTTCGCCTATACCGTTGCCCACGATTTGCGTGCTCCCCTGCGGGGAATGCAGGGATTGGCTGAAGCTTTATTAGAAGATTACCGGGACATCCTCGACGAACTTGGTCAAGAATACGCCCAGCAAATTGTTAATTCTGGGCAACAATTAGAAGAGTTGATCCAAGATTTGCTAGCTTACAGCCGCCTGAGCCGCACAGATTTATCCCTGCAAGTTTTAGACTTAGAATCTGCTGTAGCCGAGGCAATTGCTATGGTACAAGCTGACGCTAAATCCAGGCACGCTCAAATCAGTGTTCGATCGCCCTTGCCTGCGGTAATTGCCCACCGCGTTACTTTAGTTCAAGTAATCGCCAATCTGCTCACCAATGCTATAAAATTTGTGGAAGGCGCACCACCCCAAGTGCAGATATGGGCCGAGGAACTTGAGCTGCCTCAAGAGGGAGAGACAGACAGGGATATAGCGGGAGAATTGGAAAGGCAAACTGTGGGACAGTGGGAACATTCCCAGTTACTTATGGTCAACCCTCTATTGCCAGTCGGCCTCATCCGTCTTTGGGTAGAAGACAACGGCATCGGTATTGCTGCAGAACATCAAAAACGCATTTTTCGGGTTTTTGAACGGCTGCACGGTATCGAATCTTACCCCGGAACTGGTATAGGATTAGCTATTGTAAAAAAAGGAGTTGATCGCATGGGCGGTCAAGTTGGAGTGGAATCTCAATTAGGACAAGGCAGTCGATTTTGGATACAACTGAGGAAGCATGACCCAAACGCAGACGATTTTGCTGGTGGAAGATAACCCCGTTGATATTCTATTGATGCAGCGGGCATTTCGGAATGAGACTTTTGCTAATACTTCGCTGCAAATTGTGCGAGATGGAGATGCAGCGGTTTTTTATTTAAATGGGGACGGAGAATACAGCGATCGCGATCGTTATCCTTTACCTGCGATAATTTTACTAGATTTGAAATTGCCCAGGCGATCCGGTCATGAGGTTCTGGTTTGGCTGAGGCAGCAGCCGCAACTAAAACGCTTGCCAGTGGTTATGCTTACTTCTTCTAGCCAAAGACTTGATGTCAAACGAGCTTACGATTTAGGGGTAAATTCTTATTTGGTTAAACCAGTCGGGTTTGCTTCTTTATTGGAAATGATGCAGAGTTTTAGCGAGTATTGGCTCAACTATACCGAACTGCCGGAAACTCTATAATTTTCGGGTTTTTAGTGGGTGTTTATCGATTTTTATTGCTTGTTTCCTCGTTACCAAGCTCTTTCTGGTAGTGGCGTTTTCCCGATTTTTATTGCTTGTTTCCTCGTTACCTGGATCTTTTTGATAACGAGGAAATTAATTTTGTAGTGAGGCATCGCGTCCTCAATCATCTTAAAGAGGCAACCTCCAACATTTTTAGTCGGAGTGATTTTCGGCACTCTAACTAACAGCAAAATTATAAATTTTTAAAGTGGTACACATTCTAGTAATTGACGACAACCCCACTGATCGGCTGCTCGTTAAACGCGAATTAGAGCGGCAATTTTCGCCATTGCAAGTAACAGAAATTTCCGATAATAGATTGTTCGTGGAAGCACTGAATCGAGGTCAATTCCCTCTGGTGATTACCGACTACCAACTGCGCTGGACGAACGGTTTAGATGTGCTTAAAACTCTCAAAGCGCGTTATCCACAGTGTCCGATTGTAATGTTTACGAATACTAGCAATGAAGAAATTGCTGTAGAGGCGATGAAATCCGGATTGGACGATTACATTATCAAGTCGCCTAAGCACTACGTCCGCCTTTGCGTTGCTGTTCGCGCAGTGCTCCATCGAGTTGCCGCCTGGAAGTCGCCCGACTAGAAAATCAACTTAATTCTCTGCTAGAACGCTTAAATGTCGGAGTTTTTCGAGCGAGTTCCCAGGGGCAGCTTTTGGAAAGCAATCAAGCTTTTTTGCGCTTGTTTGATGCCAGCAATTTAGCAGATGTCCAAGGGATTTATCTGCAGCAATTTTTTTGCAACCGATAGATTCAGGGGAGTCTCGGTGTCAAAATCTAGAAATTACATTTCCTTTGGCAGACGGTCGAGTAACATGGATTCGGTTTACTCAATATCTCTACAGCACAGAAGGTGAAAGTAAGTAAGTCGGCAGGAAAATGCCTAAGTATGTAACAAAATATTAAGTAGGACGATCTGTTCTCAATTTAATGCGTT
>NZ_JAUBSA010000086.1:0-22589 GCF_036702115.1 Microcoleus sp. LAD1_D5
CTTACACGTTGTCAACGCCGAACGCGAGTCAAAGTCTTTTGAGGTAAGGGTTTTAGGCTTATTCAGCAAGCCCTATTGTAGCTCCTTGCGTTGCCCGCCCATCTCTCGATCGCCCGCCGGTGTCCTGCCTGACATCAAACAGTTTTAAGGATTAACCAGACTCAAATTCCATCAACCCTTAACTCGCGCTAGTGATCGAGCACAGAGGGTGCCGTTTCGGCTCTGCCATCATCAGGGGGTAGCTAACCCGGATTTGGTATAATCTACCAGAGAAATTGTGCCTATTCGTAATCGCTATTCGCACCTTACAGAAGATAAATTGTGCAGAATTGCAGAATTACCGATCGACTAAAAACACAATTCCTAATTCCCCACTTTCATCGCATTTCAGCAACTCTCACAGTCTCTGTAGGTGGCATAATTGCCTCTTTAGCATTCAACTTTTGATTCAACTCGCGAATCCGGCGCGACAGCAAGCGAATAATATTCACAGCAATTCCCGGCGTTTCATCAATCGCATCATATAGCTGCATTTGAGTCAGCATCAAACACTCGGATTGTTCGAGAGTAGAAATAGAAGCCGATCGAGGTTCTGCATCAAACAGCGACATTTCCCCAAAACAAGCCCCCGCTTTCAACTGTGCCAAATCCCGATCGCCTATATGCACCCGCACCGTTCCCGATACCAAAATATAAAGAGACCGACCTTCTTGTCCTTCCGTAAAAATCCTGTGCTTGGAAGGAAATGAAAGTTCATCCATTACCGATGCTAGACGCACGAGAAAATCATCCCGCAGTTCCTTAAAAATCGGAACCTCCCTCACAAACAATAGGCGTTCGACGCTGGTTAACATAATGAGATGCAGTGATTAATTTAAACTTAAAAAGGGGAAGAAGAAGGGGAATAAAAACGGTTGACTGTTAACTGTTGACTGACAATAACAACTGCCAACTGACAACTAACTAATGTTACCTTTTTCCCCCAGCACCCAACTCTGCCATCATCTCTTCAACTTGAGCGGATACCAAATTATCGGGGTCATTTTGCAGCCTGGGCAACAATTCGACCAAAGCCCGCGGCGAGGCTATTTTCAAATAGGCTAACACTGCTTCGCGGACAAAACCCGTCGGGTGCTGCAGACAGACAAGAGTTTGTTGAGCCGTAAGGCTCCAGCGCGCTTCCCTCGCCAAGTGAAAGCAGCACGCCAAAGCCCAATCGGAAAGGAAGTGGCGCAATTCTAGCAAGCGGCGCAAGCGATCGCTAGGGGCTAGAGGTTTGTAAACCATCAATTCCGAGAGGTTGCTCAATTTTTCTCTTTCCGAATTCTGATCCAACAAATTGATCAGCGATCGCTTCCTAGCTATATCCACAGTATTGTCGAGAATTTCCAATCCCCTAGCAAGCAAAGAAGGTTGGCCAGAAGCGATGTTGAAAGCAGCCGCTTGTACTGTGTCCAGCGGATAAAGAAACTTCATCAGCAAAAAACACCGCTCCTTAGCATCAGCTTCCAACCCCGCCAGAGCCCGCTGCAACAATTGAGCCGTATCGTCCCCATGTGCCCCAGTGCTGTTAGCACCCCCCGACAAATTGCCGTAGGTTGTTACCCCAGACAAATCTACCAGACCTGCATAAATTTGACCGATAAACATTAACTCCTGTTCGATGAGAGTTTCCAAGCCACTGCGGCCGATGCGGTCTAGAACCCCTTCTATCCCCGCTTCCGAAGGCATTTTCAACAGGATGCGAAGGATGTTGCGCCTGGTCGTGCCCCAAGCCGTCATCAAATTGCTGACCAAAATGTCGATCGCCTCCGCAGTCCCAATTTGACCCAGAGCCGTCCAAGCTTGCAACCTGACCAAATCCGACTTGTGGATATCCTCAGCCAAATACACGAGCAAAGGAATGGCATCGTTGTGAAGTTTGACTATAGCCTGCAAAGCCGCTTCCCTAGTCGATTTGTAACCGAGTCCGCGCAGCAGCGAAGGATAATATTCTTCCGAATGAGTAGACGAAATCACATCTAACAGAGCGCAGCGCACTCGCAGAGATTCATCTTGCAACAGATTGGGGATGTACAGCCGCAGTCCTTGCAAATAATCAGCCTCTCCCAGAGCCCGCGTCCCCATAACACGTTCCCGCTCTTGTTTGTGCGTCAGCATTTGGCGCAGCGTGTTAGTAGCCTCTGCCTTTTGCAGGCGATCGCCCCTTCTCATAATTAAAGCAGCCGCCGTACCCCGCACCACCGGATCGACCGTCGGCTGCAAGTAAGGCCGCAAGCTCTCAATATTCGGTTCAGCTTCCGTCAGCCAGATGTAGCGCAAAGCCAAGGCCAGCACCTCCGGCGGCAAGGATTGCTGCGAAAGTGCGCGGACAGCTTCTAAATATGCGGGATTCGGGTGTTGCAGCATCGTTTCCAAGCTCTGGCGCTGCAAACCAGGGGACAGCGAATCGAGGAGGGGAGCCAGAACTTCTCCGACATTTTTCGGGTCAATTTGCGTCAGGAGTTCTATGCAAGAGCGCTTTTCATCTTCGCCCCCCGGCTTTTGTAGAGTTTCCACCACTGCGCGCTTGAGAGCTTTGAGGTCAACGTCTGTGACGCCCAAGCGCCCCCGCTCCGCACTTTTGACCAACAAACCCACGTATTGAGAGCGGATCAACCATACGACAAACACCCACAACAGTGCCAATATGACGATCACGCCAATAAATATCAAGCTTTGCTGGTCGTGAAATACCTCTTCATCTTGCTGGGGGAGTATCGTGCCTGTCACCCACAGCATAATCAGGATGCCGACTCCTGTAACTCCGGTGGACAAAGGTTCGCCCACACCGTTGACCAAAGTTTGAATGCCCGATCGAATATTGTCGGGAATCGGTTGGAATAAAACCGGACTAACGGTTTCCAAAAGCGTGTAGTGCAGCAGTTCGTCTAAAAATCTCAGCAATATCAGCCCGATGAACACAGATACTAGCTGGCCCAGGGATGCTCCTATGGTTAGTACCCCGAGTATCGCGATGCCCGCCGGCAAAATCATCGCCGTCACGAATACACCGATTCTTTCCACCAACCTGCTCGAAGCGAACCACTGAGTCGCCACTTGAAACAGGCCTTGTATGCCTTCATAAATGCCCAGGAAGCTAGCGATCCAGCTAGCTCCGTCCCCAGGGTTTTGGTATTCTAACTGGCTGTAGAATTGGAAATCTACCAGCACGTAGACGACTTCTGCGAGGATGAAGAAACTGACTAGAGGTACGGCGTATTTTTGGAGTGGGCCTGTAACTTTGCGGGCGGTAAATTCTTCTTGGTCGTCGTCTTCATCATCATCCGTCCAGTGAGCCGTTTCCGGGAATGCTTGGCTGTATTTTTCCGTGAGGTAGTACAGCAACACCGAGCCGATCGCCACCATCAACCCCGATATGAGGGTAACGTTTTTGAGTCCGACTACGTATAGCAAAACAGGCAGAGAAAATCCGCTGACTACTCCAGCTACTAGATAGCCACTGCTGACTAGCGGATAGGTGCGCTTGATTTCTCTAATGTTAAAGAGTTGGTTGGAAGTGATAGAAGTATTGAGGTCGTTAAGGACATAGCAAGCTTCTACCCACAGCCACATCAAAAAAATAGTAATAAAAGCGATGCTGACGCCAGCTATCTTAGTATTTTCGTAGCCGATGCCAAATCGAAACAAAAATAAGGGTACCGACATCATTCCCAGAACCACTACGACGGTGCGCCTTAGCGGCAGGATTTTTTGCAACCACGAGTAGACAAATCCCAAGCCAGAACCGATAAACGCACTGGCTATGTAAATCCAGGGCATTTTATCTGCACCAAATTCATCTAGAAAAAGACCTACTGTGCTGAGTTCCAGCCAGATCAGCCCGACGGAGGTTAGAGTGTAGACGAGGAACATCAGTACGGTTCGCTCTACTTCTTCCGATCGCAGGTTAAGCGATCGCAGCACTCCGTGTCTTACTCCCGCCGAACCGCTGATTTGAAAATTTTCCATGCAGCGTTGATTTCCCTGTGTGGTAGCTTATTCCTGACTAACTTCGGAAGTCATCAGCTATCAGTCACCAGTTTATGACTGATGACTGCTGACTAATGACTATCTATTTATACTTTTTTCGGCGACAGCAGCATCATCATACTGCGTCCTTCTTTTTTCGGGGCTTGCTGCACTTCTGCGATTTCCTGCAAATCTGTGGCCATGCGCTTAAGCAAGTCCTCTGCTAGGTTGCTGTGTTGGATTTCCCGACCTCTGAACATGATCGTGGCTTTTACTTTGTCCCCAGATTTGATAAAGCGGTCTGCTAGTTTGAGGCGCACTTGGTAGTCGTGTTCTTCAATTTTGTAGCGCATCTTCACTTCTTTAACATCGGCAGTGTGCTGCTTCCGCTTTGCTTCTCGCGCTTTCTTTTCCTGCTCAAATTTGTACTTCCCATAGTCCATTACCCGGCATACGGGCGGGTCAGCTTTGTCGCTGACAAGTACGAGATCCAGTTCTTTTTCTTCTGCGAGGCGCAGCGCTTCTGCAGGCGTCAATATCCCTAGTTGCGCGCCGTCGGTATCGATTACCCGGATTTTGGGGTATCGAATATTTTCGTTGATCTGGGGTAGGTTGCGATTTTGTCTTCTTTCAATCACAGGCATGAATGGTTTTACAAGCAGTAGTTTAATAGCGAAGCTTCTTGATAGTTACAGGTTTGATCGGTCAATTTTTCACGATTGACGATCGAACTGTTTTATAAGGTGTTACCCTTACCGGACGTACTACCGCGCCCTGTCTCCCCTCCGCTAAAGCCTTGGGGAATATTTGGACGATCGTAAATGAATTCTTACAATACTTGCTATTCTACTCAGTCTGGCTGAGTTTCTGCCTAGTTTTATTTTAACTTCACACACGATCGCCCGCCCCCTTGCCCGATTGATGACAAAACCGTCAAAAATTCAGGGTAAAAGCTTAAGGATGAGGTACAACCGCTTTTCTTACCCCATCTCCCCCGGTCTGGCAAGTCCCCCAAGTCGCCTGATTTGCCTTGTAGAATAGGTATAAGCAAGTGTAAATTTATGTTGCGAGCTGAGGCAAAATTGACAAATTCTCTGCTGTGGCACCAACGGGTGGGAACTCAACGAGACTGGATGTGGCGGGGTTGGCAAACTCGCTACACTTATTTGCGGCCGGTTTTGGGGCGAAATCAAGACGCGCTCGAATCTCAAGATTCTGCGGCCGAGGCAATTGCCCCGCGCGCATCGGGAACGCCGATTATTTTACTGCACGGGTTTGGAGCTTCGATCGGTCACTGGCGACAAAATCTCGCCCAACTCGCCGAAAACCAAACCGTTTACGCTTTGGATTTGTTGGGGTTTGGCGCTTCCCAAAAAGCTCCGGTCAACTACTCTGTGTCTTTGTGGGTCGCTCAAGTTTATGATTTTTGGGTGAATTTTATCAGAGAGCCGGTAGTCTTGGCAGGAAACTCGATCGGCTCGCTGATTTGTCTGGCCGTGGCTGCAGCTCACCCGGACATGGTGGCGGGCACAGTGATGATTAGCCTCCCAGACCCCTCTGTGCGAGCCGAGGCGGTGCCCGGATGGCTGCTTCCGGCGATCGAAGCGGTTGAAAGTTTGTTTGTTTCTCCGATCTTACTCAGGCCTTTATTTTATTTTGCCCGCAAGCCTTCCTTTGTCCGTCGCTGGGTTGGCTTTGCCTACTCCAATCCCGAAGCTGTTACCGACGAATTAGTGGAAATTCTAGCAGGGCCAGCAGGTGATCGGGGAGCCGCCCGCGCCTTCTGCGCTTTATTTAAAGCTGTAGGTAGTTCACAATTCAGCCCCGGTGTCAAGACGGTGATGCGAAATTTAACAATCCCGATGCTGTTAATTTGGGGCAAACAAGACCGGATGATTCCCCCTCGGTTCGCCCGACCCCACCAATATGTCGAATGCAATCCCAATTATGTAGAGCTAGTTGAATTAGACAATGCGGGCCACTGTCCCCAGGATGAATGTCCGGAACAAGTAAATCAAGCAATTTTGAGCTGGATGAGCCGGAATTTTGCACCTACGGGCAAGAGCAAATTGCAGCGCTGTTGATTAGACACAGGGCCGTGCGTTGCTAAGGGAAAAAAATAACTTGCGGGTATCTATCCGGCTCAAAAAAAAGTTGCTAGAACTCGATCGCACCCGGCGGTATGGTCCGGCGGTATGGTATAGCACAAGGAAGAAGGAAGAAGGGCAGGGTAAAAAGAAGGAAGAAGCAATCGACCGCTTATGTTTCAGCAATTAAGAACGTCCTAACCGTCAAAGCGGTTGCTATATTACAAAAATTCCCTTTGTTGAGAGTCAGTCGATTTGAAGTTAGAGATTGACTCCACAGCCGCTATCTGGAGGCTTAAACTAACCTAAACTAAACAACTTTTTTACTGTGGGCGACTCTTGCAGGAAAGTAAGTCTCCGTATTTCTGTGATGTCATGTATCTACTTTTATGGAAGGCCCCTTTTTTGAGAAAATCAGAGATTGACACAATCACCAAGATAGTGTATCTTCTCTAACTGGTAGTACACATCCAAGTTATGCAGTTAGTCGAAAGGCAAGCCATTAAACCAAATCATAGGTTTTACCCAGAAGCCGATCGATTGTCTTTGCTGTCCAACAAACTTTACAACTGCGATAACTATATCTACGGTCAAAACTTTTTATCAGGTCAACCAACCAATGCTCTGGCTGTAGATCGTGCACTCAAAAAGAGTCTAAATGACAAAGCATTGCCCGCCCAAGTAACACACAAAACTCTCCCGTTACTGCTGAAAACATGGACTAGCTATTATACTGTCTAATTGGCGGGCGCGATCACGATCGCCCCACTAAGTTTCAAGCAGCACCGAAAATCCCTGATTAAAAAATTCAGAAAAAAAGAGAGCAGGGGCGATATGTAGTTGTATTTAACTGTCAATGTGTTAGCAAAAAAGCTTTTCCCAAAGAATATGTCAGTTTGTCTGGGAGTAACATTTGGCGGCCTTGAAAAGTTACCTAAATCTTGAAAATCCGGATTGTTCGCGAGGTAAGTTGTTAAGTTATTGAGGTAGTTTAGGAAAAGTTAGAACAAAACGCAAGTGTAAAGCGGATTATAACCATTGCCGTAACGAGCTTCGCCAACATTAAAGAGCTATGAAACCCCTCCCTGGAAGAACGGTAAAATTATACCTTCTAACTTGTACCTTCTAGCTTTAAGAAACACCTTGTTTCTTGCTCCTAAAAATAAATACCTTCCCTTGTGCCAACAATCTTTCAGTCTGCTTATAACCGATCGCCCCCAAGTATACGGGAAAGTTCAAAAATGCCGGGATCTGGCATTTTGGAGCCTGTTAACGCATAAAAAAGTCAATTTAGCCAACAACTGACGGCCCCCGTGCCCCCGGTCTGCTGGCGGCTAACTGCTGAAAGCCGATCGGGCAAGCAGCGCCCTTCCAGCTTTTGGCAGTAACGCAAACGAGGAAAAAACTGTCGTGAAATTCCACTGGCTACTACCGAGTTTCTTAAGTGTATTTTTGCTCGCCGGAGCCGCCGAAGCAGCTAGACTGCAATCTTGGCGGTTTGATGCTTCAGAGAACCGGCTTTACATTACAACAGAGGGGGGAGTACAACCCAAGGCTCAACTAATTTTCAACCCGATGCGGTTGGTAATCGACTTGCCGGGGACGAGTCTGGGTCGTCCCTCGGTCAGCAAACCGCTCTCAGGGGCGATCGAATCGGTGCGAGTAGGGCAGTTTGACAACGATACGACCAGAATTGTGGTCGAGATCAGAGACGGGTTTACTATAGACCCTCAGCAAGTAAAATTCCGGGGTATTTCTCCGAGCGAGTGGACAGTGGATTTACCAACGCCGATGCGGGGAGAAACTCAAAATCCGATTTCAGAGCCTGGGGGAGAAAGGTTATCGGTTGAATCTTCAGCACCCCAAGCCCAGTCTGCCGAGGCGACTGTAGTTCAGAACGTTCAGGTGACGGCGGACGGTTTTTTAGTCCGCACTGCGGGCGGCCGCCCCCAAATTAATTTTGAACAAAGTCGCGCCGGGGACATCGCCACCCTCGATATTGAAGGAGCTAGTTTAGATCCGGGCCTAAGCAGCCAACAGCCTCAAACGAACGGCAAGCACGGGGTTGACAAGATTGAAGTCCGGCAACTGCCAACAGACCCGCCCGTTACCCGCGTGACTTTGCGGATGAAGAATTCTAATACTCAGTGGCGGGCGTCTGTGAGCAATTTGGGCGGGGTGGTGCTATTGCCTGGAAGTGTAGTACGACAGCCCTCGGTTCCCCGCCGCCTGACTGTAGACCCTCCGGCTAGACAAGCTCAAGGAAATTTAGCGAGAGTTCAGTCAATTGATTTAGCCAGTAACGGCACGCAACTGGTGGTGAGAACGGACCGCCAAGTCTCCTATACCAGCGGGTGGGACCAGGGGTCGAGAGCTTACTGGATCAGGATCGCCTCTGGTGTCCTGACGGGGGAAATTCCTCAGCTCGATGCCAACAGTCCTGTATCGTTTACAGCCAGCCAAGAAGACTCGGAGACTGTGGTGATTTGGGTGCAGCCGCGATCGGGGGTAGAGGTAGGCAGGGTGACGAGGCCGAGTCCGCAGTTGCTGTCTTTGCAGTTGCGCTCTAATGCTAGCGCGCAGCAACCTTTGACTCGCCCTCCCAATTTGTCGCCTTTGCCGAGAAGGACTTTCGGAAGCGACGATTTGCCCCAAGTTTCTAACCGCCGCGCCGTAGTAGCGATCGATCCTGGTCACGGTGGTCGCGATCCGGGGGCAGTCGGGATTCAGGGCATTCAGGAGAAGGAGATTGTTTTGGATATCTCGTTTCAGGTGGCGAGGCTGCTGGAACAGCAGGGGGTGCAGGCGGTGATGACTCGGACTGACGACAGCGAAATCGACCTGGACCCCAGAGTTTCTTTGGCGGAACGGGTGAATGCTACTTTGTTTGTCAGCATTCACGCTAATGCAATTAATATGAGCCGGCCGGATATCAGTGGGATTGAGACTTATTATTTCAATAACGGCCAAGATTTGGCGAGGGTGATTCACGCCAGTATTTTGGAGGGCACGGGGGCGACTGACCGCCGGGTGCGGCAGGCGAGATTTTATGTTTTGAGAAAGACTTCTATGCCTTCTGTTTTGCTGGAGGTGGGTTTTGTCACGGGTGCTGAGGATGCTGCTAGGCTTTCAGATCCAGCTTACCGCAGTCAAATGGCGGCTTCGATCGCTCGCGGCATTTTGTTTTATCTTCAACAAAGATAATGGGCAGTGGGCAGTTGACTGTTGACTGTTGACTGTTGATTGTTGATTAATGTTATTGGTTATTGGTTATTTGTTATTAGCCACAGCAAACGATTAACAAATGACAACTGCCAACTGACAAATGACAACTGCCAACTGCCAACAGATAACTGCCAACAGATAACTAACTATTAACAAATGACAACAGACTCTGGACAACAAAGAATCGGTATTTTTGACAGCGGCGTGGGCGGTTTGACTGTTTTGACTCAGTTGTACCGACAATTGCCCAACGAATCGATACTTTATTTTGGAGATACGGCGAGGCTGCCTTACGGCACTCGCACGCCGTCGGAAATTGTGGAGTTTGTCCGCGAAATTATGGCCTGGTTGGTGGAACAGGATGTGAAAATGGTGATTATGGCCTGCAACACCAGTTCTGCTTTGGCGATGGAGATGGTGCAGGCTGAATTTGATATCCCGGTGCTGGGAGTAATTCTGCCGGGGGCGCAGGCGGCGGTGCAGCAAGGCAAGCGGATCGGGGTCATAGCCACTCCTGCTACGGCTGCTAGCAATGCTTATCGAAATGCGATTTTGGAGATGGACGATTCTTGCCTGGTGTGGCAGGTTAGCTGTCCGGCTTTTGTGCCACTGGTGGAGCAAAACCGGATTCAGGACCCTTATACTTGTGAGGTGGCTCGGGAATATTTGGCTCCTTTGATTCAGCAGCGCATCGATACGCTGATTTACGGCTGCACTCATTATCCGCTGTTGGCTCCTGTGCTTCGCTCGCTTTTGCCTGCTGGGGTGACATTGATCGATCCTGCGGTACGGGTGGTGGCTGCAGCAGCCAGAGAATTGGAGCTTTTGGGGTTGCGAAATCCTGGTACTGCGCTACCGACTCGTTTTTGCGTGAGCGGCCCCCCGCAGCAGTTTGCCCAGTTGTCGGTGCAGTGGCTCGGTTGTACTCCTGCTGTTGAGAAAATATCCCTGCCGACAGTTGTACGATCGCCCGTATCGCTGGAATCGGGCGAATAAACTGGAAAATTTATCCGTTAATCTAACCCCCCAAAACTCAGGTAAAGCTGGCTCTGGGGGGTTTAATTATTGCGATGTAACCTAGCAATTACACATCAATAGGTAATATTATTGAACAAAAGCTTTGATGAACAATGCAAATAATGTCCTATACGTGCTGGAGCTCTTCAGCCTTGAACCATGTCACCCTATGTATCACAAGCAGTTTTACTTGTAGACGGCTATAACATAATTGGACTTTGGCCTCGACTCCGAGAGAAGCGCGATCGCGACGAACTCGAAACAGCTCGCCGCGAGTTAATAGAGGTTTTAGTTAACTACAGCGCTGTTCAAGATTTTGAGGCTCGGCTGGTGTTTGACGCGCACTATCGAGATACTCCCGGCGTTAAAGAAATTATTACTAAAAATTTATCGGTGCACTACACTGACTTCGGTCAGACAGCAGATACCTATATTGAAAAATCTTGTGCTAGTTTGCGCTACGAGTTGCGATCGGTCAAAGGTAAAGGCCGCATGATTGTCGCCACCTCAGACCGAGCGCAACAATTGACCGTAGTCGGCTACGGTGCCGAATGGATGTCCGCCGAACAACTAGCGGCTGACGTAGAATCCACCGCGCGCCGCAGCGAGCGCCGGCACAAATCCCGCAAACACAACTCCAGTCGCTTTCTCGCCAGTTCCCTCGATCCAGAATCCCAGCAGCGCCTCGCCAAGTTGAGAATGGGGCTGCATTAGCTGCTGAAACCCGCTCGCTGTCTGATAAAAAAAAAGTTTGTCAAAGGCCTTGCCAAATCGAGTAAGTTCAGCTATTGTTAGTAAATGTGGGTAACAAAAACCCCCAATCCTCGGTAGCTCAGTGGCAGAGCGGTCGGCTGTAATGAATGCAAGCCTTTGGCATCAACCAAAAGCCCTAGTGACATAGCAGCTCTATCCGGTAACGGATACTGAAAAATCGGGTGAATTCAAGGAAACCGCAGCACTTCGGGTGGCGGCAATCTTGAGCCAAGTCTGGCGAAAGGCAGCGGTTGCGATCGCAAGTACCCAGGAAGGTGCAGAGACTAGAGATGAGGAGCCTAACCAATAAATCTCATAGCGCCCGACATCCGACGACAGATCACAAACATGATTTGTAGGGATGATGAAATAGTCCGCGCCCTTCGGAAACGTTGGGATAAGTGTAACCGATTGGTCGTAGGTTCAAATCCTACCCGGGGAGTTAGTAAAAGTCTGAAGTTGGAATTTTCCAGCTTCAGACTTTTTGTTTTTTAAGATTTGAGATGGTTTGGGGTCAAGCTTTCTGGTAGCGCCTTAATTCGCATCCCTGTGAGTGTGAATTAACTCACCTTCCATGGGTATGGAAATATTCAACTTAGACAACTCCGGGTTTAATATCGCCTTGACAATACCAGAACTCACCATCACCTCCAAACAACCAAGGGCTTGATGCATAGCTACACGAGCGTGTTGCACAGAAAAACGCTCTCCAAACACCAGTACCAACTGCCGATAAATTTGTTCAATGTACTGAGTGCGGCTCAAAATGTCAATCAGCAAACCATATAAACCTGTAACAGGCAAGCGCTGACCGTTCTTCACATAACACTTGATCTTGCTAATTTGACCAGCATCATAAACAGCTACAAACTCGACTTCCGCATCCAATAAATCTAACTGAAACACATTGTATGCCGAAAGTAGCCACGGAACCTCCTGCTGCGAGAAGCGTTGCATCACCTGTTTCATAGAACCCAAATCAAATCCAGCAATCACAGCTTGACCCAAAATATCATTCGTGAATCCGCCTTGAGCCAACCACTGAAAAGCTTTTTCCGGGCTTAAATTCAACCCTGAATCCCGCGCGATTTCCCTAGAATGCTCTTGTAAATCAGTGAATTGACCGTTAGCAGCGTACCAGTAATCGGCGAAGCGAATATGCTGTTGCACTCGGCGTCGTTGATTCCCATCGTATTGAGTTTTCAGCCAGTTAGCCTCGTGCTTCTGCTGCTCTAGTTCCAAAATTGTGTAAGCCACTTCACGGGCACCTGTGTGAGCTAAAGTCATGCCAGCAGCTAAAATTGGATCAGCAAAACCGGCCGCTTCTCCGACCAAAAACCAGTTTTCTCCTACTGTTCTATCAGCCAAAAATGACCAATCTTTTGTAGTTTCAATCTTTCCGGTACTGGTAGCATTAGCGATTAACTTGCTGATGCGGGGTTCGCTGTTGAGGGCTTCGGAATATATCTCCTCTGGCCGCTGTTTCATTTGCTTATAATGTTCTGCAGGGCAAATGAAACCGATGCTGGTGCGAGTGGGGCTCAAGGGAATAAACCAAATCCACCCGTGACTCAAACTCATCACCTGTACGCGCGTGCCACCAACGCCAATTTCATCGGCCCATTCAGCGTTTGTCCAGTAGTCCCAGATAGCGATATTTTGCAACCGCGTCGGGCAGTGTGTTTCAATTCCTAAAACTCGCCGCACCACGCCAATGTGGCCGGAGGCGTCGATGTAGTAGCGGGCGGTTATTTGTTCTTGCCGCAGATGCAGGGCGGTAATGCGATCGCCCTCTGTATCTACTTTAACAACGGGCGTTTCTTCTCTTACTAAGCATCCCATTTCTTCCGCGTGACGCAGCAAAATTTCATCATATTTTGCTCGATCGACTTGGAAAGCAGTTTGCCGTCTCTGTCCCTCAAATTTAGCAGGACGCTGCTCATCTTTAAACTGTTCAGGCTTGATAAAATTAAAATCCCAAGGATGCGGATCTGTTCCCCAGCGATAGGTAGCACCAATTTTAATTGGGAAGTCTGCTGCTTCTACTTTGTCCCAACATCCCATTTCTTGAAGCACATCACTAATTTGAGGCAATTGACTTTCCCCAACGTGATCGCGAGGGAATTTTTCTTTCTCTAGGATTAGCACGCTCAGATTGGGATTGTATTTCTTGAGCAGAGTGCCAGCAGTGCTCCCAGCGGGGCCGCCGCCGACAATAACAACGTCGTAATGGCTCATATCAAATAGGGATAGTAGATGCTAATTTTGGGCATTGACGAGATAAATGTCTAACTATTCAGCCTCGCTCATTCGGAGGCTGAATAGTTATTTACAACAGGTTTTATCTGAGATTTTGCACCATTGTCAAGAACAGGCAAGATGCCTGTTTCACAACAAATAAATTCTCTTGTGGAACGGGCCGGAGATCCCGTTCCTAAAAGGCTTATTCACATTGGTGCAATATCTCAGTTTTATCCTACTGCCCGTTTCTGATCTTCAGGTATGTGAGAACTCTGGGAAATATCCAAATTCTCAGTCCAAGTATGAGCAATATCCAAATTCTCAGTCCAAGTATGAGCAATATCCAAATTCTCAGTCCAAGTATGAGCAATATCCAGATTCTCAGTCCAAGTGTGAATCATTGTCGGTTCTAGCTCATTGATTACAGTTGAAGAATTGCTGTTAACTTCTGACATGATGAGTCTCCTTACTAAGTAATAAATTTTGTCTGATTCTAAGATTGGTCTGGTTCTAAGAGTTGAAAATTTTACATCGGGTAAGCTACGCAGCTTTTAAAGGTTGCAAAATCGGGCGGGGTTTGGCAAAAGGTTGCTCAAAGCTATGCGTTTTTGCATAAACCAGAAGCTCAGCCGTCAGTTCTGTGAAAACTTCAAACAAGTTCTCAACTATCTTAAAAGCCTCTTGGCGGGTTTCCTCTGAGAGTGGTATGTTTTTAATCAATTTATCCACTTCCAGGGTTCCTGTAGTATGACCTGTTTCCACTGCTAAATGAAAACAGCCAAAATAAAGCAACTCCTTTTGGGTAATTGTTCGTAATTCTTGAGCAATAGGTGCCGCCGTTGAGAAGAACACATTACCGGTTGCTTCTATCACTTCCAAGATGGCTAACTTAGTAATAGGACTAGCCCCAAAAGCTGCTCGAAAAATTTGATGTGATACCCAACGTGCTCCCTTTGTTTCTTCCTTCCATAGAAAATTCAAAGCATCACTGAAATTCACAGATATGTCAATACCCAGTGTTTCCAAATCTTGTAAAAACCACAACCAGTGATGATCATCTTCATAAGTATGATTGTTGACTATTACCTGAAGTGGATCGTTGGTTGGTTCTTCTCGGAACACATACTTGTTAAATTCACCAAAACTCATCACGAAAGGAGAAACACAGGGAGCAAAAGCAAGGCGTTGTCTGGGGTCTATACTTGTGTCTCGCATAAACTCAAATAGCCCAGATTTAGCAAATTCTTGCTTCTTCTTTTCAATCAATGCTAGGACTTCTTCCATGGGGATGCACCTAATGATGAAAAGATGCTAGCAAGTTCATCACTCTGTACTTGTGATCTAAATCATGCTTATTTGTAATGCACGTCATATTAAATTCTGATCTCGATCGCCTCAACCTGCGTTTTCAAGACCCAGGCGTCCTATTCGTTACTTGGTTACAAGGCTCAAAGATTTAGCTAAACCTTAAATTTATAAGGATTTGTCTGTCATGTGTGCGATCGGCATCACAGAATTTGTTACAATATGGCAATCAACTCGGTGAGGTGTCAGACCGTACATGATTAAGTCGGAATTCAAACCAGATGTTTGGCTGTCCAGGCACTTTCAAAGTTTAGGCATCTCGCTATCTAAAAAATTCCTGAGTAATTACTGAAATTTTAAAGTATCCCAAATTACCACAATTACAAAAAATACTTAAGTAGCGTCCGCCCCCGCTCCGATCGACATCAAGCGCGATATTAACCCAACACTTAGTCAGAGAATAAAAGCCATGAATGCACTTCCCGGTTACAAATTCACAGAAGTTGTTCAACTTGGTGTGAAGTCCATCATTTATCGCGCAGTCAGGGAATCCGATCGATCGTCGGCGATCGTTAAAACACTCAATACCGAGTATCCCACAATAGAAGAAATTACCCGCTTGAGACATGAATACAAAATTAGCTCGAATCTCAAGCTTGAAGGGATTGTCAAACCCCATAGCTTAGAAAAATATAAAAACAGTTTCGCCCTGATCTTAGAAGATTGCGGCGGTCAATCTCTCAGACACCATCTCGCGGGTAAAAATATTAAAATTCAGAAGTTTTTGCCGCTGGCTATTCAAGTGGCTCAAACTCTCGGAGAAGTGCATCAAAACCAGATTATTCATAAAGATATAAAACCATCAAATATTATCATTACACCCGATTTTGAACAAGTAAAAATCACCGACTTTAGCATGGCAACGCGCCTATCTAGAGAAGTCCACCAAAATATCAATACCACCGTGCTAGAAGGCACTCTCGCCTATATATCCCCCGAGCAAACTGGTCGGATGAACCGAGACCTCGACTACCGAACTGACTTGTACTCTCTAGGCATCACGTTTTATGAAATGCTGACCGGAGAGTTACCCTTTAATTCAACCGACCCCTTAGAATTAATTCACAGCCACATTGCGGTGACGCCAGCTCCTCCCAATCAGTTAAAAAAGGAAGTCCCCCTGGTAGTTTCATCTATTGTCATGAAACTATTAGCTAAAAATGCCGAAGACCGATATCAAAGTGCCTTTGGAGTAAAAGCAGACCTGGAAAATTGTCTAACCCAGCTACAAACTACTGACAAAATAGAAAATTTCGTTCCAGGGACACTTGACAAATCAGGTCAATTTTTGATTCCCCAAAAACTCTACGGCCGCACCCAAGAAGTCGCTGATTTGATAGCATCATTCGAGCGAGTCAGCTTTGGGAAAACAGAGATGTTGTTGGTGAGCGGTTACTCAGGCATCGGTAAAACCTCAGTTGTCAGTGAAATCCACAAACCAATTGTCAGGCAGCGGGGTTATTTTATTGCTGGTAAATTTGATCAGTTTAAGCGAGATATTCCTTATGCTGCAATAACTCAAGCCTTTGAATCATTAATGCAGCAGTTATTAACAAAAAGCTCAGAAGATTTGGCAATTTGGAAAGAAAAGCTTTTGTCAAGGCTGGGTAATAACGGTGAAATTATTATGGAGGTTGTCCCTTCTGTCGAACTAATAATTGGTTCGCAGCCTGCTGTTACCCCATTGGAACCGACAGAATCTCAAAATCGCTTTCATCGATTGTTCAAAGAATTCATGAGTGTGTTTGCCCAAGCTGAACACCCATTAGTTCTCTTTTTGGATGATTTGCAGTGGGCAGATTTAGCTTCCTTAAAATTGATTCAGGAATTAGTTAGTGACCAGAATAGCCGATATTTTTTACTAATAGGAGCATATCGAGATAACGAAGTAAATTCGACTCATCCGTTAGTTCAAACTGTCGAAAAAATTCAACATACTTGTGCGGCTGTGCATCACATTATTCTCCCATGTTTAGATTTAAGCAGCGTCACTGAGCTAGTAGGGGATACTTTGGGTAATCCAACGAAAAACTTAAATTCTTTGACAGAGTTAATTTTTAATAAAACTGGCGGCAATCCATTTTTTATAACTCAACTTCTTTCAACTATTCACTCAGAACAACTGTTAGTTTTTGATTTCACGGTTGGTGGATGGCAGTGGGATATAACGGAAATTGAAGCCGCTGGCATTGCAGATTACAGTGTCGTTGAATTAGTTGCTCGGAATCTTCAACAACTACCCGAGCAGACGCAGCAAGTGTTAAAATTAGCGGCTTGTATGGGCAACCATTTTAATTTAGACAATTTGGCAATTGTTAGGGAAAAATCCGGCTCGGAAACGGCGGCAGATTTATGGGATGCGCTTCAAGCTGGTTTAATTTTGCCAATGAGCGATGCTTACAAAATTCCGATGCTTGATGAGGAAATCGTGAAAACACACCGGACGGGCGGGACGCCCATCCCACAAAACAATCAAAATCATCCCGCAATTATGCACTGCTCAATTGATTACAGGTTTTTGCACGATCGCATACAGCAAGCCGCCTATTCTCTCATCCCTGACTCGCAGAAAAAACAAACTCACTTAAAAATCGGCTCCCTCCTACTGAATTCAACCCCGCCATCGGAAATAGCAGACAATATCTTTGATATTGTCAACCAACTCAATATCGGGGTTGAATTCCTCACAACTCAAGAAAAGCGAGATGAACTAGCTAAATTTAATCTTATAGCGGGTAAAAAAGCTAAGAGTTCTGCCGCCTATGAAGCAGCGCTAAAATATTTTAATGTAGGTCTAGAACTTCTACTCGATGTCGCTTGGCAGAGTCACTATGATTTAATCATGGAACTCCATACCCAAGCGCTGGAATCGTCCTATATAAATACCGATTTTGAGCGAGCGTTTCAGCTATCAGAGGTTATTATATTCCGCGCCCAAAATTTACTAGAAAAAGTCAAAGTTTATGAGCTAAAAGTTGTTTTCTACTTTAATCAAAATCAATTCCAAGCTTCGATAGATATAGCTCTCGAAGCTTTGAAACTGTTGGGAGTCTATCTCCCTCAAAAACCCACTAAATTAAATATTTTTATGGGGCTAATACAGACAAAATTAGCTGTGGGAAACAAACGGATTGAGGATTTAGCCCAGTTGCCACCAATGACTGACCTTCATAAAATTGCGGCTATACGGATTTTAACGAATATGTGTCCGGCTGCTTCTGTAACAGCACCCGATATGTTCCCACTGATCTCCTTTAAAATAGTTATTCTTTCTCTTAAGTACGGGAATGCGCCGCTGTCTAGTCAGGGGTATGGAAGTTACGGGCTGATTCACTGTGCAGTATTAGGTGATATGGATTCTGGATACCGATACGGTCAACTAGCTCAGGCACTTTTAGAACGATTCCACACCAACTTGCACAACTCTCAAATCTCGCTACTTTTTAATGGTTTTATCCGTCACTGGTCTGAACAGGTCAGGGAAAGTCTTATCGGTTTACTTGAGGGTATTCAGAGTGGACTAGAAACGGGAGATGTCAACAATGCTTGTTATTGTGCTACTTTTTACAGCAATTATATATTTTTGAGCGGCGAACCTCTGGATTCTGTGGAGACTAAGCAGGAGCAATATATTCAAATGCTGCTGAATTATCAGAATGAAATTATGATTTATAAAGCCCGACTTGGGGCGCAAGTTGTCTTAAATTTGCAAGGTAAAACAACCAATCCTCGTCTGTTAGTTGGCGAAAAGTTTAATGAACAAACTATGCTGCCAGCTTTAAAGGAGAGTCAAAATAATCTCGTAGTATTTGTAGTTTACTTGTATAAATCCTGGCTACATTATCTATTTAAAGATTATGCTCAATCTGCTGAAAATGCCGTGACAGCATCAAATTATTCTGAGGGTGCGATGTCCACGATGTATGTTCCCATTCACAACTTTTACTATTGTCTAGCACTCTTAGCTTTGCATCCCACAGCTTCAACAAGTGAACAGAAACAAGATATAAAAAAAGTTGCTTCGCTTCAGAAAAAAATGAAGCATTGGGCTTTTCACTGTCCGGGAAATTATCAGCACAAATATGACTTAGTAGAGGCTGAGAAAGCGCGAGTATTGGGACAATATGAAAAAGCGGCTCAGTATTACGATCGAGCGGTGAAAGGAGCCTCGGAGAATGAATACATCCACGAAGAAGCGCTAGCAAACGAACGGGCGGCAGAATTTTATCGAGCTAACGGTCGAAACAAAGTGGCTGAGAGTTATCTGATAGATGCTTACTACGGCTATATTCATTGGGGAGCAACCGCCAAGGTCAAATATTTGGAATTAGAATATCCGATGTCTTTACCCCCTGCATCGGCGGCAAAACCCAGCGCCGATAGAACTATTACTAGCACTAATTCTAGCACGAACAGCAGTCACAGCACTTTATTGGATTTGACAACTGTTTTGAAAGGATCTCAAGCGCTAGCTAGTGAAATTGTGTTGGACAAGTTGCTAGAAAAGTTAATGAAAATGGCGATCGAGAATGCCGGAGCACAAAAAGGTTTTCTGTTGATGCCCAAGGAAGGAAAATTGCTGATTCAAGCAGCGGCATCGGTGGAGTCTTCGGATGTTGCAGTTGAGCAATGTCCGACAGTGGCTCCAGCGGAGGTTTTGCCAATAACGGTGATTAATTATGTTGAAAGGACGCACTCTGATGTGGTTTTAAGTCAGGCGGCTAGGGAAGGTCTATTTACAGATGACCCCTATATTAAAAGACGGCAAGTGAAATCTGCGCTTTGTACTCCCATTCTGAATCAAAGCAAACTCGTAGGCATTCTTTATCTGGAAAATAATTTAACTTTTGAAGCGTTTTCTCCAACTAGACTGGAGGTGTTAAAAATGCTTTCTTCCCAAGCGGCTATCTCTCTGGAGAATGCCGTACTTGTTGCTAATTTGTCTGCAGCAAAGGAACAGTTGGAGGATTATTCGCAGACGCTGGAGGTGAGAGTAGAAGAGCGCACGCAGGAATTAAAGACTAAAGAAACGAAGCTGCAAGAAGCTCAAAAACTGGCGCACTTGGGTAACTGGGAATTTGATTTGGAGGGGGATAAATTAACTTGGTCTGAGGAAGTATTCCGAATTTTTGCTCTTGACCCTGAACTACCAGAACCTACTCTTTTAGAACACAGGAAGCAAATTCATCCAGATGACCTACAGTTGTGGTTAGAGCGACTAGAGGAGATTGGTCAGTTAGGAAATCCTTGCGAGTATGAGATGAGAATTTTGCGCCCTGATGGAGCTGTCAGATATATTTATGCTAAGGCGCAAGCTATTTTGGATGGCGGTAAGGTGATTAAATTATTTGGGACTGTCCAGGACATTACGGATCGCAAGTTAGCCGAGGATGCTTTGCGACAGTCGGAGGGGCAGTTGAGAGAAAAAGCGTCACAGTTAGAAATTACTTTGTCCGAATTACGCTCGACGCAGACTCAACTAATTCAAACTGAAAAAATGTCTTCTTTGGGGCAGTTGGTGGCGGGTGTTGCTCACGAAATTAATAATCCGATTAATTTTATCTACGGCAATGTCCTCCACGCTAGCGAATATAGCTCGGATTTGCTGGGATTGATTGAGCTTTACCAGGAGTCTTACCCGAATCCTACTCCTGAGATTGTTGCTACAACAGAAGATATTGAGCTCGCTTTTATTCAAGAAGATTTACCCAAAATCCTGCAATCTATGCAGGTTGGGGTCGATCGCGTTCGCAATATTGTGCTGTCGCTGCGGAATTTTTCAAGGCTTGATGAAGCTGAGATGAAACCAGTTGATATTTATTCTGGGATTGAATCTACTCTGTTAATCTTGCAGCACAGGTTGAAAAAGAATGGAGACGGATCGGGAATTCAGGTGATTAAAGACTACGGTGAACTACCGAAGGTAAATTGTTATGCTTCTGGGTTAAATCAGGTGTTTATGAATGTTTTGAGCAATGCAATTGATGCAGTAGAGTTAGGAGTTGGGCGACCGGAGACAACAGCCAAACTAGAAAATCCTTTATCTCCCATCTTTGAGCGAAAGATTGAGATTCGGACTGAGGTATGCGACAAAAACTTGGTGAGAATTTATATTGCTGATAATGGCCCGGGGATGACGGAGGAAGTACGATCGCGAATATTTGACCCTTTCTTTACTACAAAAGCTGTGGGCAAAGGTACCGGTTTAGGGTTGAGTATCAGTTATCAGATTGTAGTAGAGAAACACGGGGGGAAGCTAATGTGCTTTTCCGCGCCCGGTGAGGGGGCTGAGTTTGTGATTGAAATTCCCGTGAAGCAGTGAACTTTTTTTAAGTTTGTATATAAGTTTTTGAAACCGCCAATCAACGCCGATGAACGCAGATAAAATTCTATCTGCGTTCATCTGTGTTTATCTGCTGATATCTGCGGTTCCCAATTATCAATCTAAATATTAAACATCGCGTTCGGTCCGCACCCATTTGGTTTGCCGCTTCAGGAGAAAACCCAGATACAAAGGGATTTTCCAAAGGATATAAAAAGGTACGGATAAAAGAGTTGAGCCAGAAATGTCGGCACGCCCGAATTTTGCCCAAGCGCCGACAATTGAAACTAAAATCAGCAGTCCTTGTACTGCTAAAAAGACGGCGGGAATTGGGGATGTTCCAAAGGTTGCTGCTAGTAAAGAGGCGGCAAAAGCAGCTACCCAGATAGCGACTAAAAGCGATAGGGGAGGGACGGATAAGTCGAGGGCGATCGCCAATAAGTCAAAACGTTTTTGCTCGACTGAAGCTGCTGTCAGCCGGGGAGTTTGAGTTAACAATGTCTGTATGTGACCGTGTTCCCATCTGGTTCTTTGACTTTTAGCTGCTTGCTGCTGCTGTGGCAAACACCCGGTGACTTTGGCTTCGGGGCAGAATACGGTTGGATGTCCGGCGATCGCCAAATCCAAACTCATCTGCATATCTTCAACAATATTGCTGCTGGCTAGGGAAACCGATCGAATTATCGACCAGGGAAAAGCCATGCCAGTACCTGTTAGTAATGATGGGAATCCTAACTGTTTTAATCCGCTGGGACGGACTAAATTTTTCACGAGAAATGCTAAGGCAGAAATTGAATCTTTGGGGGTAGGATTGGGTGGCTGTTCCATTAAATAAGTCGCTTGTACCGGTCTTTGTTCGGCAATTGCCACCCGGGCTAATTTCTCTACGGCGTCTGGCTGACAAATGCAGTCTGCGTCAACCATGATAACTACTTCGGGGGGGTCTGATTCGATCGACTGCAAGCCAAAATCCAGTGCGTATCCTTTGCCCTTGCGTTGTGTGTCTTGGCGCTCGATCGCACTTGCACCGCACTTACGGGCGATTTCTGCCGTGGCGTCCGTGCAGTTGTCAGCAATCACTAACAGGCGGTCTTGAGGTGTTAGCTGCGGCAATATGGTGGAGATGGTGGCGGCAATTCCTGCTGCTTCGTTGTAAGCGGGAATTAAAACTGCTACTTTGGGGCGGGGCGCTTTAGTTTCCGGTGTGGGGTCGAAGCCGGAGAAGAAAGCTGCACTGCATTCTAGAAATAGAACTGCAACGGGAATGAGAAGGATCAGGGCGATCGCCAATAGCACAACATCAATAAATAGGGATGCTAGCTGATTTATTTCCACAATTCTAGTACCTTAATTTAATTTAATTTGCTGCGGGCATTGAGTTCATTTAATCTAATTCCACCTTTGTTAACTCACGACGCCACGCTATCTAAAGTATCATTATATCATGCCCGCAAAAAATCACCATTTTCACATTTGTAGTGACGACTTAAGTCCAATGGCACTGAAAAAGTGAGCAAAAAAAAATCTGTAAGGCAAGATATACATAGATAATTGCCTTACAAACCAAA
>NZ_JAUBSA010000087.1:0-21204 GCF_036702115.1 Microcoleus sp. LAD1_D5
TGCTTTCTATTATGCCATCAGCTTAGCCAGACAATTGCCTGAGTATTTATACTGATCGCCAAAGTGGGATGCTCCCATAAAATCTTTGATGTGCGTTAAGTAACTTTACAGTCTGACAAAATGTAAACCAATCATAACCAGTGGGATTGATTTGCTTGAGTTCTTTAACAAATTTAACTGTGTTTGCTTTATTTCCGGTTCGATAATAACTTTCTGGCGATTGAAATGTTACATACTTAGCAACAGTTTTATCGGACGATCGCACTTTTTTAAAGAATGGTTAAGATGGCCGATGTGTAGCTAGGCATTCGTTAAGCTATATGGACGGGTTTTTACTCATCAACTTCGCAGGTAAAGGATAATCAGCAATATTCTAGTTAACCATAGTGGGGAGACAAGTAATCATGGCAGAAATTGAAGTTCTTGTAGAAAGTTTGTGGGAACTTGATGAGGATCAGCTAGCAGCAGAAATTGGCGATCGCGCTCAAGCCATAGAGGATGAGGTGGCTGGACTTGGAACCAGAGGGATAGACCCAACTTCCCTGGATTCTATTGATGTGAATGTTGCCGCTAGAGCATCGATCGATCCCAGGCTCCAAGAAGCTGGCCAGCGGCTGTTCGATCGCGTAAACCCCTTAGTTTACGACCTGATGTGCAAACCCCTCGGAAACGATCCACAGACTCAGAAAATCCTGGATGAAGCTATCGGCCAGAATTACACTAAAGCTGCTGGGATGTTAACTCCTGTTCTAATCTCTGGACTGGGACTTGCTCCTGCTATTGCTACTCTCCTCGCTACGTTGATTATCAAAAAGATTGCCAATTATAGCGCTACTGCAATTTGTGACAATTGGAAGCAAAACCTGCCCCAACCCACAAGCTGAGCTATAAACGGAACTTCCACCGAAGGCGGAGGAAGTTCTGTTCCAGGTTTGGTGAACTCGATCGCGCTAGCACCTCAAGCCATTTGTTCGCGGGTTTTGAGAGCGACAATTCCGTCGGGCTTCAAACCTTTTTTCTGCTGAAATTTCTTGACGGCTGTATCTGTTGCCGGCCCAAATTCACCATCAACCCCAACTACAACGCCAGCCTTTTTCAAGCCTTCCTGAAGCTTGATTACATCTGAGCCTTCCATTCTGGGCATCGCCAAGCGCAACGTTCTGGGCTTGTCATCCCACGGCGCTTTAGCAAACCCTTGAGCAGGCGATCGATTAAGTGCATCCTCGGTTTGGGGGCCAAAGCCGCCATCCTCGCTAATCTTTGCATCCGGGTTGTTCTGATTCCAAAGCTGCTGAAATGCGAGTATTGAGTTACTGCGAAGATCGATCGTTCCGTCGCCTATGTAGTCGAAGTGAGGCGGATCGCCCGGTAATGGATGCCAGCCATATTGCATCAAATAAAATTCCCAGCCTCTGGCATCTTCAATGTCGATCGCTAGCCCTGTTTGGTGATTGCTGGTGCCTGGTGGCGCTACAGGATTAGAGTTGTTGAAGCGATCGTTATACAATAACATTTGCTGGGCGATCGTGCGGTAAGCAGAGTTCACCTGCATCGTTTGACCTCGATCTTGAATGGCTCTCTGAAGTGCCTCTTGTGCCGGGGTTTGTACGTAGGGAAAAGCTGCATCCAGCAAGTCTACATTAAGGTCATCAAAACTGACAAAGGCATCTGGCATCATCACTTGTAGTTGATAAATCAACTGTTGAGATAAGCCATTGACCACCGCAGTCGAAGACATGGGGGCATCTTGGAGCAATCCCGGGAAACTGCCTCTAACTTCCAACATATCCCGTTGGACAAATTCTTCACAGGCTTCGATAATTACAGGTTGATTAAATAGGATGTCGCTTGAGTTAGTCATGGTTTTATCCAATCAATTTGAATTTGGTCAGTCCTGGATTCATAAACTCTATCCGTAGGCGACGCACACCGCACCTTACCTCCACAGAGCTTGTGAAAATTACTTGATTGTGTCAGTCTAATTGGTTACACAATCGATTTTATAGTCCCAATTCTTTGCGTGTGCAGACACCGACAACACCATCCGCCGTTAGCCCTTTTTGCTGTTGAAACTGTCGCACAGCACGATCGGTGTCTTTACCAAAAATGCCATCTGCTGAAACATTTATTCCTGCCGCGCTCAGCGCTTCTTGCACTTGACGCACATCCTCACCTTGCATTATTGGCTCGGTAAGTGTGAGAACCCGAACTTCAGGCATTCCTAAAAACAGAGCTTGCTCGGCCAAGCGCCTGCGTGTCAGCCCTGGCCAGGGTTCACCATTGACTTTATTCCACACAGGAAACTGATTGGCTGCTCCTTGATAATCTCCGTTGTTCAATAGTTTCAGAAGAGTTGAACCTCCAAAACCTTCTGTTCCTGGGCCCACGTTGAAACAGAAGCAAACCAGTGCAGAAAACTGGTTGTCATCGATCTCAACTTCAACGGCATCCTCAACATAGGATTCAAACTTTTCTAAATCTTCTCTCAGCAATTCTTCTGCTTGCGTTTGGCTAATAGTCAGTTCTGGATAAACATCATTGCCCGTGTGTCCGTAACCAATTGTCCAAACTCCACCGCCATCATCATAAGCAGTGAGTTCACATCCTTCAAAGGTAGTGAGAAGCTTGAAACCTTCTTGATTGATATGCTTTGAACCTCTGCCTTCTACCACATCAGGAGGTTGTTCGTCTGGAGGATGAATATGATATGTTTTAGCCACACTGAAGCTTAAAGCATCAATTAATGCTTTTACTTGCCCATTAGTCTCCGTGACTTTAATAGCTAGGTCGTCTTTGATTTCGTATACGCGACCATCGCCGAATAGTTCCAACGATCTTTTTGGCATTTTAGTTTTTCCTTTTTACAAGGTAGGTTCAGTCAAAAGAGGCATCTTGAGTATCCGAACGCAAAAGTTGTGCCTATTTTCAAAATGAGTGAAAAGAGTCTATTAATTAATGATTTCGATCAAAAGTCTTGGCTTGACGGGTAATTTGGTTATTATATAGGTCTGTTCCACAGTAATGTTCGCGATTTGCCCAAACCTTTACAAAAATTAATTCACCTTGACAATCGGCTTTCCCAATCTCTCTGATTCACTACGCGCAGTTTTGGCTCATATTCTGCAGATGTAACTCATCTTATTGCAATAGTCCGGACAGTTTTTAATTCGCAGTCTGAAACCCTGGATTTCCGGGAAAGTAACTCGATATGTAAAGCTATCATCAAAAAAGCGATCGCTTCGTCAGGACTTACGCAAAAAGTGGTTTGACTCACCGCGAATTATAGCGGCTTCAGTCCTCGGATTTTATGAGGACTGAAGTCCGAACGATCGAACCAGCTTTACTGTTCTTAGCTACACAATGTAAGGAGAATCGATCGCCTTTGCTCGATTAATCGCCACCAATGTCTGGTAAATCAAAGCCGAAATCTCAGCGCGGGTAATATCCCGCTGCGGCGAAAGCCAATCGCGGGAAGGATAATTAACCACAATCTTCAAAGCAGTTGCTGTGGCGATCGCACTTAAAGCAAAATTAGGAATTTGAGAACGATCGTTGTAAACTTTCAAAGAATCAGGATTGCCGCCCTTGAGTTGCAAACCGTTAACCAAAGACACGATCCCCTCACTCTTAGTCAAATTCTGATTCGGGCCGAACTTAAACCCCGGAAACCCCGCCAAAAAGCCCCCCCGATTTGCCCGTTCGATCGCACTTCTCGCCCAAAAAGTAGCAGAAACATCAATAAAATTTGTAGTCGGCACCCTCGGAATCGGACTAAACGCACTCACCAACAGCGCCGCATATTGAGCACGATTTAAACTCTCATCAGGCCTAAAAGAACCGTCAGGAAAACCGCTAATTATATTCGCCGCAGCCAAAGCTTCAATAAACTTCTGTGCCCAATGTCCAGAAATATCGCTGAACACCGCACCGCCGATATTCGGATTGCCGCCGCCCTTTCTCACCGCAGCTTGCACAGCTTTAAAAGCATTCACTTTCCCGTAACCAAACCAATCGCTGCGGCCGTTGTTAGGATCGTAATTTCCCATGCGATTGCCCAACTGGGGATCGGGATCGAGATCGACAATTTTCTCAGCAGTTTGTTCGAGAATTCCCCGCACTTCCCGCGCCGTCAAACGGGGGTTAGCCGAAAGTATCAACCCTGCAACCCCAGCGACTACTGGAGTGGCACTGGAAGTACCGCCAAAAGTATCCGTATAGTCCCCCCAGTCGTAGCCTCGATCGCCAACTCGATCGGCAGTAAACACCCCCAAACCGGGCAAATACTGGGTCACCTCCGGCGGCGTGGCGATAAATCCGGTTTCTGGCAACCAGATCCCCGGCGGCGCGTTGTTGCTGGGGGCGCAAACCGAGATGCTTGTGCCCCAATTGCTGTAGGCTGCTTTTTTGTTGAGGGAAGTGGAAGCGCTGACGGCAATTACGTCGGGGTGAACGGCAAATCCGTTTAGCCATCTAGTTTGACCGCCCAGGATGTTGTTGGGCCAGCCTTTCTCGTTAATTGTGCCGTTGACTGGGCGGTTGGCATTGCCCGCCGCGAACAGAATAACGCAGCCTCTGCCGCCCCGCCCTTGGGTTGCTGCTTTGGTGATAACGGCACTCTGCCGCAGGGAAAGGGGATAGTAAACTGCAGCAGGCCCCCAACTGCAAGAAATGACGGCGGCACCTTTTTCGATCGCCCAATTAAATATTTTTTCGACAGAATTGTCATCGAGAAAACCACTGGTACGGATGGGCATCAGGGCGCAGCCGGGGGCGACGCCGACAATGCCTTGGCCGTTTTCTTCAGCAACGGCGACGCCGGCACAACTTGTGCCGTGGTTGTCTGAGTCGGCGACTGGCATCGGGGAAGTATCGCCGTCTTTTAAATCGATGGGTGAGACGATTTTGCCTTGGCCTTGAAAATCTGGGTGGGTGATGTCAACTGAATCGTCGGCGATCGCAATTACGATCGATCGAACTCCGCGAGTCATGTCCCAAGCTGGTTCTGCATAAATTTGAGCACCGCCGACAAGTTCCTTGCCGCCTTTGTTATTGAGATACCACTGTTTGGGATAAAGCGGATCGCGGGGCGTGTAATGCTGCTGCGTCTCTACTAAAATGTTGGGTTCGGCGATCGAAACTTCTGGATATCTTGTCAGGCGGTTGGCAATTTTGACCGGGTTTTCTGTTGCTTGTTTTGTGACTTCGCAGACGAAGGTGTTGGGAATTCCTTCTACTGGCCGGACTATTTTTAAATTTGCTGCATTGGCGATCGCCTTTCGCGATTGTTCGTCTACTTGTTCGCCAAATTGAATAGTAATTTCGTCTGTCAGGTAAAAGAATGTACTCGGATTGTTCGCGGGGCAATAGACGTGGCTGGCAAAAGCTACGGCATCGCTGGCGCGGGCTGCTTGCATTGCTGCTTCTAGGCGATCGGGCGCAACCAGATATTCTTCGAGATTGCTTTGGCCGACGCGACGGTTGAGTTTTGCCCCAGTTGTTGCAGCCCAATCGTTTGAGGCTGATGCTGTTGGTGCGGGGCGGACTGTAAAGCGGTTGGGAACTTTTGACAGCAGCAATTCATCGCCGCCGCGCTGCAAAATCAGTGCCAGACTTTCATCTGGGACTCCAATTCCTTGATAATTTTGGAGAGTGTCGGAGGTCGGTTTGCTTGGTTCTACCATCAGAAATGTTCCTGTTTAATGTGGATGTAGATTTATCACACATATTTATAAGCTGTCAGGGAGGTTTTTGCCATGAGGGGTTTGAAGCTTTAACTAACAGCGGTAGTTTTTCCATCAGTCCGCGTCGGACTTAGTTTTTGCGATCGCGTTGCTAGCGGTTTCAACCGCCGAGTCTTTTTCGATATCAGCGAGTTTTTCAGATAAACACGATCAAATAAACACGCTAGGATTAATATTAAAAAATTCTCCCAGCGCCTTAGCTTGCGCCTTGCTAATCGCCCGTTTCCCATTAACCACCTCAGAGACTACTCCTTTGGAACCAATCACGCCCACTAAATCGGCTTGTTTGAGTTCGCGAACTTCCATGAGATGCAATAGAACATCCTGGGGAGTCACTTCGGGATCTGGGTAATATTTTGATTCGTATTCTTCAATCAACAGAGCCCAGAGGCTTAGTAAAGTTTCTTCTTCTAATGTTAATTCTTCCTGGGACATTAGGGATTCGACTTCGGCGAGGGCGAGATCGTAATCTTCTTGGTTCAGGATGGGCTTAGGCTGAGATTTAGCCAGTAGTTGACCGTAAGCTGTTTTTTCAATTGCCATATTCATGGTTCGTTCGATTGTTGAATTAGATCGGGACTTACCCATCAAAACCAAAGAAACCGGGTTTTCCACCATTTTTAAAGCCTCAAAGGCAGTATTTAGGTAAAAAAACCCGGTTTCTGCGTCCAGGACTAGATTGCCGGGATCTGTCCAATCCCCCGCGATTTCCTGGTTCAATCCAAAATCTAAAATCCAAAATCTAAAATCCAAAATCGATCGCACCCTTTGACATTTCAACAAATTTGGTTTACACTTAGCCGGTTGCGATCGCCAATGGTAAGATCGGCTCAAGCTAAATATTTTTTTAAAGCGCACAGGCGCAAAGTAATTTCATGGTATACTCTGGAACTGTTTGCTGGCTTCGCTCCACTGCCCGGATTACGATCGGGGCGATCGCAGCTTTTACCCTGTTGCAACCGCTCCCAGTCCAAGCACAACAACCTTCTGGGCCAGAGAACCAACCGCAAGTCGAGCCCGCTGACGACCCCACAGACCCCAACAATCTTCGCCCTCTGACGCAAGACAGCAGCTTGCTGAGCGTCCCAGGAGGCCAGCGTTTGATGACAGAAGCCAGCAGTGCTATTTCCTCTCAGAATTACGCACTCGCTACTCAAAAACTCCAAGAATCCCGCCAAATTTTCAATCAACTGTCCAACTTCTACCAACAACTGGGCAGCAGTTTTGCCGGAATTGACATCCGATTGGCCGAAAGCCACCGCACCAAAGCTGTAGAAACGGCCCAAATGCGCGACGAAGCTACCTACCGGCTGGCGTTGGTACACCGGGCGCAAAATAAACCGGAACTGGCTGTGCCCCTGCTGATTCAGATTATTCGATCGCAGCAGCCAACTCGCGACTTGGGCAAGAAAGCTTACCAGCAGTTACTGGAATTGGGTTTTGTGGATTCGCCCTTTCCCCGGCCTGCCAGCAGTCAACCGAGCTCATCGACAAAATAGTTCCACTAAAATCTAAATTACAGCCGTTTATCAGAGAAACCAATGGTTACACCGTCTCAAGTAGCAGAAATGATTAAGGCAGGGTTGCCCGACGCTAAAATACAAGTTGAGGATTTGACCGGTGGCGGTGACCACTACCAGGCGAGAGTCGTCTCAGCAGCCTTTGAAGGAAAAAGCCGAGTACAGCAGCACCAACTGGTATACGGCGCTCTCAAACAGGCAATGGCTAGTGAAGCCATCCACGCTTTGGGCTTGGAAACCTTAACTCCCGCAGAATGGGAAGCGAAAAGTCAAGTTGCTTAATTGTTGAGCGGCAATTAGGTATCACAAGTTTGTGCTGGTGTCAAGAGTTGCTTGAAATACAACTGCTGCACTTACGCACAAAAACCACAAAAACCCGGTTTTTTACCGGAATCTATGGCTGTAACGAAAGATTTTCGTAAAAAACGCGGCTTCTGCGTCAGTCAACATTTAAAAATTTTCAAACAATATTAGGACCTACCATGAGTACAACAGCACATCAAAGAATTGACGAGTTGGTTAAGCAAAACAAAATCATGGTGTTTATGAAGGGCAATAAGTTAATGCCCCAGTGTGGTTTTTCTAATACTGTGGTGCAAATTCTCAATACTTTGGGAGTGCCTTACGAAACTGTTGATGTTTTGGCAGACCAGGAAATTCGTCAAGGCGTTAAAGAGTATTCCCAATGGCCGACAATTCCCCAAGTTTATATCAACGGCGAGTTTATTGGTGGCTCGGATATTATGATCGAGATGTATCAAAAGGGCGAATTGCAAGAAGTTGTAGAAGTGGCTTTGGCTTCTTAAATTAGACAGAAAAAACATATCCCCGACCTCTTTAAGAAGTCGGGGAAATAACAGCAATCGGGTTTTACGTTGAATTAAGTTAATTTACTTAATTACTTATGTCCAGGCAGAGCCGGGGAAGGCAATGCGGTCGGCTCGGCATCGAATTTTTAGGCTCCGAAAGCGAGCCCGAGCCTCTGGACATCGGTTCCCAGGTCGAGCCAGGGAACCCGTTACAATTGCCAATTCCCAATTCCCAATTCCCAATTCCCAAATCATCCAGGGTTTATCAAACCGAATTTGCTATTTAATAGTAGTCTGATTCAGCCTGTGTCTGTGTCTGTGGCATTACAAAATTGGAGGGGTCGTGAATGTAACGCGCTGCTTCTTCCTCTAGTCTGTGAATCAGATAGGGTTCCAGACCGTTGGAATGCCGCAGGGCTGCTAAATAGCCGTCTAAGTAAAGCCGCAGGTCATCAAAGCGATAACCTCTATTCCACATTTCGACGAGGGCGTCGGTGAGTTTTTGGTAGTGCCGGATTGTTTGGGTGTCTTGTAGCATGGTGTGAGGTTGAAATCCTTTGTGGTTTGTATAATGACGGCGGGATTTAGGAATGGCCTCGATTGATGCTGAGTGGCTCAGCTTGAGGCTATTTCTAAATAAAAGTTTTTACCCTGCTCAACAGGCTACCCTCCATAAAAAATTTCACTCGTTGCAATGCAGTTGCTCGACTTTTTGCGCGCACCTAGATAATTCGCTGTGCGTTTAATGGAGTCGGGATGTTGCTGAATTTGGCGGTCAAAGTGGCTAAGTGTTCCGGCTACCGAGCGAACGGTTGGAGGAATTCTAGTTTCACTTGCGCGATTTGTCAACCTCCTGGGAGTGGGGGCTGGGTCGGGGGGATCGCTTTGGGCAGGCGGTTGGGGCATGGGGTCGATCGGCTTTACACTGTCTTATTTTCATTGTAAGCTCATCGCCAGAGTGATTTAACCATTCTCCAGGCTGACCCTGCCAAATTAACCCAATATTTAAAATTCCTACCCTCGGTATGTCCGCTGCTTTAAATGCAGCTCATGCTTGAGTAGCGATGGTTACAAAAGCTTGACAAAAGCTCTGTTAACCTTGTAGCAATTAGTGATATGGGAAGCTCGCCTCTGTGGAATCTGCAAGTATTTCAATTGTTGAAGGGAATCCGCACCTGCGATCGCTCTTGGGCTGGCATCTACAGCAAGTCGGTCACTGGGTGCACCAGTCAGCGGATATCAGTCACGCTAGGGAAATATTTTTCAGCCGCCAGCCAACCCTAGTCATTCTGGATGCCCAATTGCCGGATGGGGACGGTTTGGAATTTTGCAACTGGCTGCAACAGCAGCAGCAGTCACTGATTTTGATGCTGTCGGCGCGGAATTCGGAATCGGATATTGTTGAAGGTTTGAAGGCGGGGGCAGACGATTACCTGACTAAACCCTTTGGGATGCAAGAGTTTATGGCCAGGGTGGAAGCTCTGATGCGCCGCAACCGCACGATGGTACCGCCGGCGACGCTGGAGTGCGGGCTGCTGAAAATTGATTTGGTGCAGCGCCGAGTCAGGTTGTACGAGGAACATATTGAGCTGACTCCCCAGGAATTTAGCCTGCTGTACGTGCTAGCTCAAGCTGGAGGAGTGCCGCTGTCGCGATCGGATTTGCTGCGAAGGGCATGGCCTGATGCTATTGATAACCCCCGGACGATCGACACTCACGTACTCTCTCTGCGTAAAAAAATCGAAATCGACCCGCGACAGCCGAGCCTGATTCAAACTGTACGGAATGTCGGCTACCGACTGAATCTGGAGTTGTTGAATAATGCCAATCAACATTCACAAGTGCCCAGAGCGGTTCTTTCTTAGAGTACGATCGGGCTATAAGTCGGATTTTATTTTGAGAATTGATTGGCGATCGCATCGGTTTTCGCCGCCATAATAAAGTCATTGCGGTGCAGTCCAGAAATCGCGTGAGTCCACCAAGTAACGGTAACTTTTCCCCACTCTGTTAACAGTGCGGGGTGATGTCCTTCGGTTTCTGCTGCTTCGCCGACGCTGTTTGTAAAGGCGATCGCACTTTTGAAATCCGGGAATTTGTACGTGCGTTCTAACTGTGGAATGCCATTTTTTTCGATGAAATTCCAGTCGGGAATTTGAGGTTTGAGTTGGACAATTTCGTAAGCTGTGACGCGGGGAGAGTTGGGGCGGCAGGCGGCACAGCGTTCTTTTGATAAAGGTTCCATAAATTGCTTGTTAGTGAGAAGATGCTAAAAGATATTATAGACATTTCTAATGTGAATTATTTTGGATGGGGCAACTGTCATTTAGGAGTGACGTAGAGATTGTGATCGAAATCCTTCATAAAACAGATGAGCAATCATTTAAAATTTATGGAAATAATCGTTCACCGTGGAATCGCTTAACCGATAATATCAGGAACGGGCGGGTTGATTTGGCTATCTCGCTGATATTGTAAACGTTGACGAACCCGCCCCTCCAAGTGCGATCGATCAACCGATAATTTTCTTAATCAAATCCAACTTACCTTTATAGGGAGCGTACCGCCATTTCAAGTCAAGTAAAAATGACTTTTGCAGCACGCTTTTGTAATGCGAAAAAGTGTTAAAACTTGCTTTGGCGTGATAGCTACCGATGCCGCTGTCGCCAACTCCGCCAAAAGGTAAATCTGTTACTCCCACTTGCATAACAGTGTCGTTGAGACAAACTCCCCCCGAAGAAGTTTCCCGCAAAACTCGCTGTTGTTTCTCTTTATTTTTCGAGAACAAATACAAAGCTAAGGGTTTGGGACGGGCGTTGATTTGGGCGATCGCCTCTCCGAAATCATCATACTCCAAAACTGGCAAAATTGGTCCAAAAACCTCATCCTGCATCACCGGCGAATCCCAGGAAACATGATCTAAAACCGTCGGTGCAATATATCTATCTTCCGGCTTAACTTCCCCACCAACGACAATTTCTCCATCTTTGATAAACGCACTCAAACGGTCTAATTGCCGCTGGTTAATAATCCGCGAATAGTCGGGACTTGTTTGCGGATTATCGCCGTAAAATTCGTAAATTGCTGTTTTAATTGCTGCCATCAAATCGGGTTTAACTTTTTTATCAACTAACAGGTAATCGGGAGCGATGCAAGTTTGTCCGGCATTGAGAAATTTGCCCCACGCAATGCGTTTTGCGGTGTATTCAACCTGAATATCTGAGTCTACAATGCAAGGACTTTTGCCACCTAATTCCAAGGTTACAGGTGTCAGGTGTTTAGCGGCAGCTTCCATGACAATTCGACCGATTTTAGTGCCTCCGGTAAAGAAGATGTGGTCGAATTTTTCGGCTAGCAATTGTTGGCTGATTTCCACGCCTCCTTCGACGGCGGCTACGTAGGCGGGATCGAAGGTTTTAGATATCATGTCGGCGATAACTTCGGAGGTGTGTGAGGCGATTTCCGAAGGTTTGAGAAGTGCACAGTTGCCGGCGGCGATCGCCCCGACCAAGGGTGATATCATTAACTGAAACGGGTAATTCCAAGGGCCGATGATTAACACTACGCCCAAAGGTTCAGGGTAAATGCGGGCTGATGCTGGGAATTGATCTATCGAAGCAGGGACTTTTCTCGGCTTTACCCACGATTTGAGGTTTTTGAGGGCATAATTAACTTCGGCAATCGATGCGATTTCAAGATAAGCCTCGAATTCCGGCCGACCGAGGTCTGCCTTGACAGCATCGACTATTCGTGATTGATTAAGTTCGATCGCACTTTTAAGTTTTTTCAGTTGTTCGATCCGAAAATCCACATCCTTAGTTTTCCCAGTCGCAAAAAATTGCCGCTGCTGCTGGATAATATCGCTGACTCTGATTACCATATTTATTCCTCCATGTCTATCAATAAATGTTACAACACGAAAACGGAAGTTGGGTAAAGTGCGATCGGTGTTAAAGCGCAGATTTCTTGAAGAAGTCTGCGATCTGGGCTTTATGCTATAACTTATAAGGTATTAATTGTAGATTTTTAATTTGAGTTAAGTCATGAAAATCTCTAAGAACGATTTTTTTTTCTATTCCTGCTGGCTGCTTTGCTTGCTTGCAGTAGCAGGATGTACCTCTAAGCCCCAAAAGCAAGTTGTCATCTGCTCGAAAGACTTTACCGAACAAGTCATCCTCGCAGAAATTTTAGCACGCCATATCGAAGCTAAAACAGATATCAAAGTAGAACGAGAACTGAATCTCGGAGGCTCGCTTTGCCATCAATCCCTAACAGCAGGTAAAATCGATTTGTACGTCGAATACACGGGGACTGCTTACGCCAACCTGCTCAAACAAAAACCGATTTCTGATCCCAAAAAAGTCCTCGATTACCTCAAACAAGAATATCCCAAACAGTTTAAAGCAGAATGGACGGAACCGCTGGGATTTAATAACAGTTTTGCGATTATTGTGCGGGGAGACGATGCCAAAAAACTCAATTTACAAACTCTCTCGCAACTTGGGAAAGCTGCACCTAACCTCCGGGCTGGTTTCGGCCCAGAATTTAACGAGAGAGAAGATGGATTTCCCGGATTAGCTAAAACTTACGGGATTAAGTTTAGAGAAGAACCGAAGGAGTTGCTGTTAGGATTGCTTTATCAAGCGCTGCAACAAAACGAAGTAGATGTGATTGCTGGTAATACGACGGACGGTTTGATTCAAAGTTTGGGTTTAGTAGTGCTCAAAGATGACAAGAACTATTTCCCGCCCTACGAAGCAGTTCCGGTTGTGCGATCGCAAATTTTGGAGAAATACCCAGAATTGCGTCAAGTGCTCGCAGAATTGGGGGGGAAAATCTCCGAGGAAGATATGCGGAAACTCAACTATCAAGTTGACGGAGAACAGCAGGAAGCGGGACAAGTGGCGCGGGAGTTTTTGCAGCAAAAGTTGGGCGTGTCAAAGCCAGTAACTCCGGCCAAATAAAGAGTTTCATTGCTCTGCCTGTTTGCTGAACCGTATGGTGGTTAGCTATACTATTAGTTAGACTCATATAAATAAATGAAGGTATAAAGCTATGACAACTGTCAAAACTGCTATCTCATTGCCAGCATCTTTATTTGAACAAGCCGAAACATTAGCTGGCGAAATGCAAATTTCACAGAGTTTTTTGAGCGAAATAGCCCTTGAATAATTTATCCGCCGCCGCGAAAATCAACAACTGTTAGAAAAAATTAATGTTGCTTGCGAAGCACCTCTCTCTAAAGAAGAACAAGTTTTGCTTCGCAAGATGAGTCGCTCTCATCGCAGGCTGGTGGAAGGCGAATGGTAATAAATCAAGGTGATATTTTTTGGATTGAAGATGAAATTAGGCTGGTAGTTGAACCTCACGAAGCTGAGTAAAACCTTCCTTCTTCCTTCTGTTAGAGATTCCCAGGTTAGCCTACTTTTCCAAGTTGCAAAACAGCAGCTTTTATTGCTTCTATTTGCGACTCTGCAACTTCAACCGTAATTGCTTCGACATTGAAACCCTCTAAACTATAACCATCTTCTTCACCTTCAGGCATCTGGTAGTGTTCAACAATAGTGGCTGTAGCACCTTTTTTTAGACCATACTTAGGGATGTCTTCTCGCAATGCTACCTGTGAAAACAGTTTAAATTTCATGGGGTTTAACCTCTTGTCAATCAGGAACTAATGTAACAAATCTAGTTTCGGATGGAGTAACGATCCAAACGGTTTTAACTTGTAAAATCGTACCATTTGGACCAGTTAAACTGCCTTGAATCATGTACTTTTGACCGTATTTGGTGTTTTCCATTGGCTCCGCTTCCAGGGGAAGTATCTGGCTTCTTAAATCTCGATCGAGGTGTTGCCAGTTTTCTATACTGTAACCACCTCGATCGAGAAACTGAGATTTGTCGTCTTTAGGAAGCCGGATTAATAAATAGTTTGTCAGCTTTGCTGAAGGAATAACCGAGTTAAGGCTGAGTTTTGCCATAGGAAGGCTGCATTCCTAATTCACTTGACTCAGCCTCCGCAAATTCAAAATATCGCTCATCTTTTTAATTTGCATACAAGTCCGCTCAAACTGTTCCTTATCCTCAATATCCATGCACAAGTCAATTAATGCGGGCAAACCCGGATAGGTTTTTACTTGAGCGCTGCGGACGTTGACTTTGTTGTCCTTTAAATGCGACAATACATCGTTAAGAACTCCTACTCGATCGAGAGCCTCAATTTGAATGTTAACAGCATAAGTATTCGGGCGGCTACCATTGCGATCGCTGGAATTCCAACTCACAGGAACCAAGCGATCCCCAGGTACGCTTTCAACATTTGAACATCCTTGCCGGTGAATCGAAATTCCGCGAGTGCGAGTCACCACTCCAATAATTGCTTCCCCAGGAATCGGACAACAACAGCCGGATAAATGGTAGAGCAATCCCTCTACACCTGCGATCGGCGATTTGCTCGGAGATGAACTAGGTACTGGTTTCGGTGCCGTCGATGCAGGTATTAGCTGGGGCACTTCGTGGGTTCCTGCGGGAGCAGCTTCAATTTTTTGCTGCACTTTTACTAAATCTCGCAGTCGATTTACTACGAGATTTAGGGTGACTTCGCCGTAGCCCAAACCGGCGATTAAATCTTCGACGCTGTGGTAGTTGCAGCGCTGAGCCACCGACTGCATGGGTTCAGATTTTAGCAAAGATTCCAAGCCGTTTTTACCTAATTCTTTTTCCAACAATTCCCGGCCGCGAGCGAGATTTTCATCTCGGTGCGATCGCTTCAACCACTGGCGAATTCGGTTTTTTGCTCCGTTTGTCTTGACAAAATTCAGCCAGTCGGAACTCGGATGACCATTTTTTTGGGTCAATATTTCTACAATATCGCCGTTCTTTAAAACCTTGTCTAGTGTCACCATTCGCCCGTTGACTCTCGCACCGGTGCAGTGATTGCCAATTTCTGTGTGAATGCGGAAAGCAAAATCTACGGGAGTTGACCCGCTATTGAGAGCAATTACGTCTCCGTTAGGAGTAAAAACGTAAATATCTTCGTCGAATAAGTTGTCCTTAATGCTTTGTAAATATTCGCGATCGTCTTTGAGGTCGCTTTGCCATTCTAGGAGTTGCCGCAGCCAAGTAAATTTTTCGTCGTCGCCGGTGACTTTTGTGTTAGAACCGCCAGTTTCTTTGTATTTCCAGTGCGCGGCAATGCCGTATTCTGCAATGTGGTGCATTGCTACGGTGCGAATTTGCACTTCGATGGGGCGGCCGCTGGTTCCGATTACTCCGGTGTGCAAAGATTGATAGCGGTTGGCTTTTGGTAAACCGATATAATCTTTAAAGCGGCCGGGAATCGGGCGGAAAGAATCGTGGACGATCGCCAAAGCCCGATAACAGTCATCATTGGTTTCTACTATGATCCGCACCGCCGCAATATCGTACACTTGCTTAAACCCTTTTTGGCGGCGCTGCATCTTCCCGTAAATCCCGTACAAATGTTTGGGACGACCGCTAACTTCATAGCATTTAATGCCTAAATTGTCAAGCCTTTCTCGCAAACTATCTGTGACTTCTGCGAGTTGAGTTTCTCGATCGCCTCGCTTCTCGGCTACCAATTCCTGAATTTCGCGGTAAGCTTCCGGTTCCAGGTATTTAAACGCTAAATCTTCCAATTCCCACTTAAAGCGCCCGATACCCAAACGGTTCGCCAGGGGAGCAAAAATATCTCGGGTTTCTAGAGCAATAGTGCGCTGCTTTTCCTCGGACAAATGCTCCAAAGTCCTCATGTTGTGCAGCCGATCAGCGAGTTTGACGACAATGACGCGAATATCTTTAGCCATTGCTAGGAACATTCGGCGGAAATTTTCCGCAAGGCGCTCTGTTTTGCTGGAAAAATTAAACTTAGAAAGCTTGGTGACACCTTCAACCAACTGTCGCACTTCCGCACCGAACCGCTGTTCTATTTCTTCGAGAGTAATATCTGTATCTTCAACAATGTCGTGGAGGAAGCCGGCGGCAATCATAACGTTGTTGCCGCCCATATACCGGAGTATTCCAGCGACAGCTACCGGATGGCAAATGTAAGGTTCTCCTGATTTGCGGTATTGTCCTTCGTGCAAGTCGCGGGCAAATTCAAAGGCCCGACAAATTAAGCTGTCGTCCGTCGAACAATTCGGGTTAGGGCCGCCATCAGGCTGCGATCGAGTATTCAGGCATTCTTGCAGCCAATCGGGAACTACGGCAGGATCGATCGAAGGAGAGGGAGTCAGAGTGTTCGCGTTCATGGGGTACACCTTTAAAACTTAGAAATACAAATGGTTAAAAGCCGGTTTTCGGTTGAATTGCCGAAATTATGTGTTTAGCTATACTAAACTAATTGAATGCCACAATTTGCAATTCAAAAAAATAGTCGATTATTCTCAAACTCTACCTATGTAATTCCGAGTCGCCCCCCCTCGCAGGTAGGAAAATATAGTGACACCACTGCCGCCGCCGCAGTCTGTCGATCGGGGAAAATCGGGTAAAATAAGCATATTTTGGCGGTAGCAGTTGAGGTTGCAGGGGATCGGCATTTACCGGCAACGCTAAACTAAAAGCAACAGCCAGAAGGGTAGAGCCAGGGAAACAAATCAAAAAAAGTTCTCACAAAACAGGGAATTGCTCCAAAAACGCACGGCTTCCCTCAATATGAGCAAACTTAAGTAAGTATCTACTTTGATTATAAATACAAATTTGTTTACAAAATCATGATATTGTCCGAAGACCGCCGCCAGTGCTACCAAGAATTACAGCAAGCACTAGAACAACTACAAAGAACTGCTGCACAGGATAATCTGGATGGGGCCGCACTGGCGATCGAATACAGAAAAGTGCAACAATTTTTCGGAAACCAAATTATGAGAGCCGAAAGCGATGAGTTAGACGCCTCAGAAACACCCCCAGAGCAGTCCTATTTGACGGAAATTCACAAGCAACTGCGGTTATTGGGGACAGATGTCACGTTTTTGCAAGCGTCGCGCCAGCCAGCGACAGCAAAGGCGAGGCAAACTGCGGCGATCGCGCGGCTTAACACGCTAATTGGCTACTGTGGGGCGCTGCTGCAAAAAAATTCTGGTTCTTCAGGGCCCGCCCAGATACAGAATTAATAATTGAATTAACAGGGAATTAATAAGGCAAGGAGAAATAAAGCGGTGGAATGTCCAAAATGTAAACATCCCAATTTAGAAGGCGGTACCTTAGCCGGCCGTATGTCGGTGCAGTGGTGTCCCAACTGTTACGGTATATGGATTCCAGGCAGAGAATACGAAGCTTGGCAAAAAGAGCAGAGCCAGTGGTACAACAAATCCGAGAAGCCTGATGCGACAGGGACTCTCGGCATAGAATTCACCCCGTCTGTCTACGACAGCAAAGCAGCGCTGTGTCCCGAAGACGGTCACTATCTGTCGCGGGCGAAAGTTCCTTTCAGCAGAGTGCCCTTTTACATAGAGCGCTGTATGTTGTGCGGGGGCATTTGGTGCGATAACGGCGAGTGGGACATTCTCGAAAGTCTGGGATTCCACACCGAGATTGACAAGATGTTTTCTCCGAATTGGCAAGCTAAGGCCCGCGTGCAAGAACTCGCCTCTCGGGAACGTCAAGTGCTGACTGAGAAGTTGGGGCCGGATATCGCCGGATATGTGTTGGAACTCGCGGAAGTTTTAGCAGACCATCCTCACGCAGATTGTGCCGCTACTTACATACTGCGGAGAGCTGAGTTGAAGCGAAAGGAAATTTAGTCAGTTGGCTGTTGACAGTTGACTGTTGACGGTTGACTGTTAACTGTTGACTGTTGTCAGTTGACTGTTGTCAGTTGCTCGGTGAATGATCTACTGATAAAAGCTTTGTTTGTAGCTATTTCTATTTATATTTACAAACAGCCGATGGCTCTATTTCCAATAACTAATAACTCCTGAACACTAATAACTAACAACTAACAGCCAGTATATTGACAATTAAATAATAACTGACAACTGACAACAGTCAAGTGACAACAGTCAACTGACAACTGACAACTGACAACTAACAACTGACCACTGACCACTGACTACTGACTAAGGGCTAATGACTAATGACTAATGACTCTTCTCTATTTTCCGTTGACAATCTGCGAGTAGCTTATCCTCAGCGGCGGGGCCAATCCGGTTGGGCCGTTGACGGGGTTTCCCTGACGCTGAAACCGGGGGAAAAGCTCGGATTAGTTGGGGAGTCTGGGTGCGGTAAGTCAACTTTGGGAAGGGCGGCGATGCGGTTGCTGCCGGATTCAACGCTGATTGAGGGGCGAGTTAGTTTTGCTGGAGAGTCGGTGTTTGATATGAATGCTTCGCGGCTGAGACAATTTCGGGGCGAAGCTGTGGCATTGATTTTTCAAGATCCGATGACTCGTCTCGATCCTTTGATGACTGTAGGAGAACATTGCATCGAGACTTTGCAAGCTCACCGACCGAATTTGGATCGCAAGCAAGCTAAGAAACGGGCGATCGAAACTCTGGAAGCTGTGAAAATTCCGGCGTCTCGCTGGTCGCAATTTCCCCACGAATTTAGCGGCGGAATGCGGCAAAGAGTAGCAATTGCTTTGGCTCTTTTGCTCGATCCCAAATTAATTGTGGCGGACGAACCGACTACAAGTTTGGACGTAACTGTAGCTGCTCAGATTTTGCAGGAATTAACCAGACTTTGTGAGGAACGGGGAACGGCTATTTTGTTGATTTCTCACGATTTGGCTATGGTGGCTGAGTATTGCGATCGCATTGCGGTGATGTACGGCGGTAAAGTCGTAGAAACAGGGCCGGTGCAAAACGTTTTTGAAAAGCCGCAGCACGAATATACTCGATCGCTCCTAAAAGCAGCTTTGCACATTCAAGCCGATTCTGAAAAAGGGTTAGCATTCGAGGAAATCAGGACTGAAGTCGTTACTGCAAACTTAACAAATTCGCCTCTTTTGATAGTGACGAATTTGCAGCAACACTACAGTTTAGAAAGCAATTTATTAGATCAGTTCTTTTCCAGGAATCGCCAGGTAATTAAAGCAGTAGACGGCGTTAGTTTAGAGCTACAACGGGGAGAAATCCTAGGGTTGGTGGGGGAGTCCGGCTGCGGCAAAAGTACCTTGTCACGCACGATTTTGCAGCTAATTACGGCGACTGGCGGCAAAGTGGAATTTCAAGGAATAGATATAACTGCCCTGAACCGCGATGCTGTGAGGAAGCACCGCCGCGAAATGCAAATGATCTTTCAAGACCCCCATGCTTGCCTGAATCCGATGATGACTGTCGGGCAAAGTATTGCTGACCCTTTGTTTATTCACAAATTAGCTAATGGCAGCGAAGCTAAAAAACAAGTAATCCAAATGTTAGAGCGGGTGGGTTTAACTCCAGGGGAGGATTTCTTTCGTCGGTATCCGGGGGAATTGTCAGGAGGACAACAGCAGCGAGTTTCGATCGCCCGCGCTTTGATTACTCGGCCGCAACTGATAATTTGCGACGAACCGGTGAGTATGCTGGATGCCAGCGTGCAGACTCAAGTTTTAGAGCTGATGTTGGAGTTGAAGCAGGAATTTAATTTGACTTATCTGTTTATTACGCACGATTTGTGGGTGGCGAGATTTTTTTGCGATCGCATTGCAGTAATGAATGCTGGCAAAATTGTTGAAATCGGTAAGACTAGGGATATTTTTACTAATCCCCAGCACCCTTACACTCAGCAATTATTGCAGGCAGCTCCTTTACTGGCTCGAACTCAATAGAAAGGTGTAAAATTGGGGCCATCTAATTTCTGTCACGGGCTTCTAGATGGATTTCGGAAATTTCCGGTTAAATTGGTTAAAGTGAAGGGATACTTTTCAAATCATTCCACCGACACCAAGCACCATATGGCAGAATCTGACCTAGGCAGTTTTGCGGTGGCACCCGAAGCCTCTTTCGCGATCGCACAAGATGAAGACACTGAGATCGATCGTCCCACGGTAACTCGCTCGTCAGCATACAACAACTGGTCTGCCGACGATCCAGTGGGAGCTTTGTTCAAGGAAATGGCTCGCTATCCTCTACTGACTGCCACCGAAGAGGTGGAGTTGGCGCGTCGCGTTCAAGAATTGGTAGCCCTGGATGAACTAGAACAGCGTTTGCAGCAGGAATTGGACAGAGTGCCGACAAAAGCTGAACTCGCAGCGGCTTTGGGAGTGAGCGAAACTCAACTGCAACAGCTTCGTCATCAGTGTCAGTCGGCGAAACGGAAAATGATCAGCTCGAATTTGCGCTTGGTAGTTTCGATTGCCAAACGCTATCTGAATCGGGGCGTGCCTTTTCTCGATTTAATTCAGGAAGGAGCTTTGGGTTTGAATCGAGCCGCCGAAAAGTTCGATCCGGAGAAGGGTTACAAGTTTTCTACTTATGCCTATTGGTGGATTCGCCAAGGAATTACCCGGACAATTGCCAATCAAGGGCGGACGATTCGCTTGCCGGTTCACATTGTCGAACAGTTAAATAAACTCAAAAAAGTTTATCGCGATTTGAGGCGTTCTCTTCAACGCAATCCCAGTGAAACTGAACTCGCTAGAGAAATGCAAGTTACTTGCGAACAGCTTCGCTACCTCCAGCAAGTACGTCGGCAATCTTTGTCTCTCAACCACCGCATCGGCTCCGAAGAAAGTTCGGAACTTTTGGATGTTCTCGAAGATAACGCGACGCAATCTCCCGAAGCTCAGATGAATGAGATGATGATGCGCCAAGATATTTTGGAGGTGTTGGACAGTATTTTGACTGAGCGGGAAAAAGAGATTGTTGCTATGCGTTACGGTTTGCTGACCGGCGAACCTTACACTTTAGAAGAGGTTAGCAGTTTGTTCAATTTGTCCCGCGAACGAGTCCGTCAAATTCAAAATAAGGCAATGCGAAAGCTGCGCCGCCCTCAAGTGACGGAACGATTGAAGGGCTGGTTGAAATAAGCTAAAAAACATTGATTTTGCATTTAAAAACAGCTTAAAATTATTGTGGGGACACTCCGACCCCGCCGTAAATATGCTGATTCAATGTGGAAAAAATTAATTAGGGCTTGCTGAATAAGCCTAAAACCCTTACCTCAAAAGACTTTGACTCGCGTTCGGCGTTGACAACGTGT
>NZ_JAUBSA010000088.1:0-20154 GCF_036702115.1 Microcoleus sp. LAD1_D5
GTTAATAGTTGGGATTCAATCCAGTCAAGCAAAACTTTCCATTATATCATAAAATTATTTTGCAAGAGGTCTATTAGACCTTCGTTTGTTGACGGTTCAAGAGTATCACCGCATGGCAGAAATTGGTATTTTTGAGGAAGACGAACGAGTAGAATTATTGGCAGGACAGATAGTAAAGATGGCAGCAAAAGGAACAGCACACAGTGCAGCAGTGACACGGACAGATAAGTTACTGAATAACCGTTTGGGACAGCGGATATTGGTGCGGCTGCAAGATCCAGTTCGGCTCAATCATTACTCGGAACCTGAACCCGATATTGCTGTAGTCGTACCCGATCCACTTTACTATGAAGACCACCATCCAACTCCGTCTGAAATTTATCTGATTATTGAAGTTGCCGATACTACGCTGAGAACAGATTGCGGGATTAAGGCGACTATTTATGCTCAGTCAGGAATTGCTGATTATTGGGTTTTGGATGTTAATAATCGGCAACTTCACGTTTTTCGAGAACCGAATCAAGATGGTTATCAAAGTATAGTAGTTCTTGGGGATGATGCGAGCATTTCTCCTTTGCAGTTTCCCGATTTTTCCTTTATGGTTCGGGATATGTTGCGGCCCTTGGTGCCAATTTAACGCTTTTTCCCTGAGTCCGCCAGGGAATTCATTCCCTGGCGGTTTATTAGTGAGTAGGGGCCTATTTTAGCTTCTCAAACTAACGCCGAACTTCTCAACTAAAACATCGCGAACTTTTTGTTGTGCCGGTTCGACATCGGTTTCGCTCAAAGTTCGATCGCCCGCGCGGTAAATTAACCGAAAAGCCAAACTCCGCTGTCCCGCCGGCACGTTATCGCCCCGATATTCGTCGAACAGTTCCACCGAATCCAGCAAACTACCCGCCGCCTTTTTCATCGCACTTTGCATCTCAACAACCGCAACCTCTACAGGCGCGAAAAACGCAATGTCTCTGTCAGAAGCGGGGAAACTCGAATAACCAGCGAATTTGCGAGTCGAAATGCTCGATCGCCCTAATTCACCCAACAGCACCGCCAAATCTAATTGAAACACGTAAACCTGCTCCGGCAAATCCTTTTCTTGCTGCAATTGCGGGTGTAACTGTCCGAAAACTCCTAAATGTTTCCCGTTTAACGATAACGCAGCCGTGCGGCCAGGATGCAAGCGCGTATTAGAGGAATCGCTTTGATATTCCACCGCCAAACCCAACCCCTGAAACACGCTTTCCAAAACCCCCTTGGCCTCAAACCAAGTCAAAGGTCGATCGCGCCCTCCCTGCTGCCATTTCCACACAGTCGGATCGCCGCCGATAATCCCCGCAACTGCATCGGCTTCCTTCCTTGCATCCCCATCTTTCCAGAAAATGCGGCCGACTTCAAAACCGTTTAGTGCGCCATTTCCCTGTTCCAAATTGTACCCGAAAGCATCAATCAAACCCGACAGCATTTCAGTCCGCAAAGCCGAATACTCCACAAACAGCGGATTCGCCAGCACAACCTGATTATCTCCCTCAGTTTTCACCAAAGAATAGTGCATCAGTTCCGTCAAACCGGCCGCCCGAAAAGCCGATCGCACATTCCGAATTCCCGCATATTCCGCCGACAAATAACCGGGTTCCGTTTTGCTAGGCAAAGTATCGCAGAAATTGTCATAGCCGTGGAGTCGGGCAACTTCTTCAATTAAGTCAATTTCCCTTTCTAAATCCCGGTAGCGGTAAGGAGGAACAGTCACATTCCAAACCCGCTCTTTTTCCGTCGGAACAACTTCGCATCCCAAGGCTGTGAGAATGTTTTTCACCTCTTCCGGTTCCAGATATGGAGAACCGCCCGTTTCTCCTCTTTTCAACTGTCCCAAAACCAGATTTACTCGGTCTAAACGCAATTCGAGCGATCGCGAAAAACTCAAATCCTCGCCCGAACTCGCCGTTTTCTGCACCGTCGCAACGCCTCCAGCCAACTCCAAAATTAGGGCGACAGCGCGGTGGCAAGCCGTCGCCAAGGCCGCCTGATTCACCCCCCGCTCGTAGCGGATCGATGCCTCGCTCCGCAGGCCTTGAGCGCGCGCAGAACGGCGAATCGTTGCCTGGTCAAAAATCGCTGCTTCCAAAACTAAATTTTGCGTTCCTTCGTGAACTTCCGTATCTTCGCCACCCATTACCCCAGCTAAGGCAACAGGTTTGTCGCTAGCAGTAATTAACAGATTTTGAGCTTGCAAATTGCGGTTTTGTCCGTCCAAAGTTTTGAAGAATTCGCCTGTTTTGGCAATGCGGACCCCGATGCTGATATCTTGAGTACCCGTGAAAGATTGTAGGCGATCGCGATCGAAAGCGTGCAGCGGTTGTCCCCATTCCAATAAAATGTAATTAGTCACGTCAACTACATTATTAATCGGCCGCACTCCCGCCGCCTGCAACCGCTGCTGCAACCAAGCTGGAGAAGCACCAATTTTCACACCTTCAATTGCCGTGCCGATGTAAATCGGGCATCCTTGCGGTTCCGATATTTCTACTGCCAAACCAGGACTTTCTTTCCCCTCAATCGCCACACCATTCGCTGCGGGAATTCTTAAACTCGCCCCAGTCAGCGCCGCCACTTCCCGTGCCACGCCCACCATGCTCAAAGCGTCAGCACGGTTTGCAGTTGCTGTCAAGTCTAAAATCACATCGTCTAAACCCAAAAGTGGGCGAATATCGCTGCCCAATTTGGGATTTTCTAACTCGAAAATGTGAATGCCGGCTGACTCTTTAGCCAGTCCCAATTCTGCCAGAGAACAAATCATTCCTTCGGAAGGAACGCCCCGCAATTTAGCAGGTTTAATCTTTAAATCAATAGTCGATAAATAAGTTCCGACAACAGCGACAGGCACGTAAATGTCTGCCCTAGCGTTGGGTGCGCCGCAAACAATATTCAAAGCTTCTGAAGAGCCGACATCCACTTGACAAACTCTCAATTTGTCTGCATTCGGATGCTGTTCGCAGGCGATGATTTTGCCCAAAACTACGCCGCTTGCCCACGGCCGGCGGTCTTCGATTTCTTCAACTTCAAAGCCTGCCATTGTCAGAGTTTCGGCTAATTCTTCCGGCGATATTGCCACATCCACCAATTCCTGCAGCCACTTTAGAGAAATACGCATAATTTAGATCAGTAGTTAGTTGTCAGTGCTCTGTAGTTATTAGTCATTAGTCGGCGCCGACTGGCTACGACTTTTGAGTCCCAGAATTTATTCGGGAAAGCTTTTCTTAGCATACTAATTCAATTTTGTCAAGACTGTTATGGTACACATCAGCAAAAACGAGGGATCTGCCCAAAGGTAGATGTCTACTGGGGGATGAGTAGCATTCTCATTCAGAGAATGAGGTATGCTAGATACATCTAACAACGCAAAAAGCACTTAAGTTTAGAAAGACTTTACACAAAAAAGCACAACTTTAGCAAGTCTTTAAACTATCTTCAAGGATAATCAACCGAAAAAACTCAGACCAGCGAGATAATCAAAATAGGGAAAAGATATCGGCATAAAAGACTTAGGTGCAATTCCAATTCGCAATCGAAGGCACGACCTGCCGAAAACTGATAGATTAGTATGTCTACCAGAAGCAGGAACAGGCTATTTGTGCAGTCGAGCGACGCTGACAAGATCAGAACAACATAGGCAAACTCAATCAATATGAGCTACTGCGTAAATCCGGGCTGTCCCCATCCTCAAAATCCTGCTGACTCTATTCTTCAGTGTCAGACTTGCGGTGCGCGGTTATTGCTGCGCGCTCGCTACCGAGTCATTGAACCCTTAGGACAAGGAGGTTTTGGAGCTACATTTCTGGCAAAAGACATCTCTTTGCCCGGTCAACCGAGTTGTGTAGTCAAGCAACTGCGACCCAGTAGTTCGTCGCCGCGAGTTTTAGAGATGGCGCGGGAATTATTTAAGCGAGAGGCAAAAACCCTCGGCCAACTGGGCGACCACCCGCAAGTACCGAGGCTGCTAGACTATTTTGAAACGGAACAGCAATTTTACTTAGTTCAAGAGTATGTTAAAGGCTCGACTTTGAAACAAGAAGTCAAGCACTCAGGCCGTTTCAACGAATCGGATGTTAAAAATTTTCTATTAGAAATTCTGCCAGTAGTGCAATATATCCACAGTCAAGGAGTAATTCACCGAGACATCAAACCCGCAAATATTATTCGCCGAGTTCAAGACAGCCACTTAGTTCTGATTGACTTCGGAGCGGTAAAAGACCAAGTTAGCCAAACAATATTATTAGACCCCGCCGACCAAAGCGCCAACACGAAATTTTCAGTCGGCACATTTAGTTTTGCCCCCCCGGAACAAATGGCGCTGCGGCCGATATTTGCCAGCGACATCTACGCGGTGGGCATGACTTGCTTGTACTTGCTGACTGGAAAATCGCCCAAGGATTTAGATTTTGATGGAGTAACGGGCGAAATTGTTTGGCAGCCCCACGTTCAGGTGAGCCCAAATTTTGCGCGGATTCTCGAAAAAATGCTGAAGCCGATGGTTGGGCACCGCTTCCAATCGGCAGCAGATGTCCTCAGAGCTCTCTCTGGCCAATTTGAAGACCCAAGTCTTATGGATGGCTTGGCAACTCAATTCAACCCTTATTCTCGTACAGTTGAAGAACCGACAATATTTAATGACGAGGGTTCTTCGTGGTCACCGCCGAAGAGCAAAATCAATGAAGATTTACGATCGAACCACACCCGCGCTGGTAGAACTTCCTTCAGCCAATCTGGGAACACGGGGATGCAGCCCAGAGTTTCCCGTACTCTAGCTGAGTCCGGCAGAACTTTCGGAACCGTTGGACCTTCTAGCGACAATTTAGCAGTGTCAAAGGTATCGAAAGTTGCTCCTAAGTGGGACACTAACAGCGTGCGATCGGCATATTTTAAAGGCAAGCGCGATTTTGCTGACTGCGAACTGTCGGGTTTGCAACTGCAAAAAGCGCAGTTAGCGGGGGGGAATTTTTATCAGGCTAGGTTGGTGAAGGCAAATTTGCAAGCAGCGGATTTGTCGGGGGCGAATTTGGGTCACGCGAGGTTAATTCAGGCGAATTTGCGAGATGCTAACTTGACTGAGGCTTATTGCAGCACTGCCAATTTTGAAGGGGCGGATTTCCGAGGTGCTGACTTGACGGGGGCTTATTTGACTAAGGCGAATTTGCGGGGAGCAAATTTGTGCGGGGCGAATCTTACCAACGCTACAGTTTCTGAGGAACAACTGGCAATGGCAAAGACCAATTGGCTTACTGTTAAGCCGGATGGTAAGCGGAGTTTTGGATTTTAATAAGTCATCAGTCATCAGTCATTACTCAGTAGTCAGTAGGCAGTTGTCATAAGTTAACAGTCAACAGTCAACAGTCAACAGTCAACTCCCCACTCCCCCAGTCAGGTGAGTCGCCAGGAGGAAGCCCGATCCCCCCAAAGCCGCCTAAATTAAAAACTAGGAATGGAGGATTCGATCGCACCTAAACATGAAACTGCTCAACCGCCGCACTCGAACGCTTCTGTACACCGGCATCCTGGCCCTTGCCTACTTTGTTACCGGAAAACTCGCAGCGTCGATGCTGGGACTGGTGAAAGCCGAACCCTCCCCCGTGTGGCCGCCCGCCGGTATTGCTCTAGCAGCACTGCTACTGCAAGGGCGACGGATGTGGCCGGGAATTGCCCTCGGTTCGGTGCTGTTAAACTCTACCGCCGGTATACCGTCGGCTGTCATTGTCACATCGGCCTTTAGCGTCACCCTGCAAGCGCTGGCTGGAGAGGCTTTGTTGAGGGAGAGCAGATTTTCTACCAAACTCGATCGATTGCGAGATGTTCTAGCTTTAGTAGCGGGCGCTGTCATCGGGTCTACTTTCCTCGGCTCTATCCTCGGCAACTTGGGAACGTGCATTTTTGGTTGGGATCAGTGGAGCAATTTCTCTCGCAACTGGTGGACTACGTGGCTCGGAGACGGCATGGGAATTTTGATTGTGACGCCCGTGCTGCTGACTTTGAACCAGGCCGTTAATAGTTTTAAATTTCCACTAAAACTGAGATGTTTCATTATTCTCAATTACTTGTTTAGGAACAGGCAAGATGCCTGTTCCACAAGAGATGAATTTTCTTGTGGAACAGGCATCTTGCCTGTTCTTGACAATGGGGTAACAGGTGAGAGAAAATCTCGGATTATTTCGAGTTTTAAAGCATTTTTTAACGGGAAAAATTCCCACTTACAAAATACAAATAATCCCAGCACATTTTCTGCCACTAAAAACCGCTATCATCTTCTATTTTTAATTGTTAATTATTCAGAAATAGCGCTCTGGTTGACTCTCTTGCTGAGCGTGAGCTGGCTGTTTTTTTGCTCAAAAACACAAGCGGCGATCGCTCAGTATCCGCTGGAGTATCTGCCTTTTCCTCTGATAGTTTGGGCCGCCCTGCGCTTTCAACCGGCGGGAGCGATTTTTGCTTATTCGATCGTCTCTTGGATCGCGATTTGGGGAGCAGTACAGGGAGGCGGCCCGTTTTTGGCCAAAAGCGATAATCTCAAACAGGCGGTTTTATTTTTACAAGCTTTTACCGGTACGATCGCCCTTGTGGCTCTGATGTTGGCGGCCGCCGTAGCAGAACGTCAGCAAGCGCTGGTAGAGGTGCGCCGCACGGCGGCGGCACTGCGATCGCGCGAAGCTAGTCTGGCGAACGCTCAGCGCATCGCTCAGTTGGGAAATTGGGATTTAAATTGCACCGCCGTCCAAGCAACTGAGAACTTTCAGGAATCGTCAGAACACAGTACACCCAACAGCGAACTGCGGTGGTCGGACGAACTTTACCGCCTCTTGGGTTTTGCTCCGGGAACGGTCAAACCGACACCAGAAGTTTTTTTGCAAGCCGTACATCCAGAAGACAGAGAATTGGTGGCGCGATCGCAGCGCCAAGCTATGTTTGAGCGCAAACCCTATTGCATTAACTACCGAATTGTGCTGGCAGACGGCTCCGAACGCACTGTCTGCGAACAGTCGGCAATTGAGTCAGGGGCGATCGCCGCCACAGTCCAAGACGTTACCGAACGCCACCGCGCGGAAACCGCTTTGCGGGCGTCCTCCGATCGCGATCGCTTGCTCTCAGAAATCGCCCTGCGAATTCGCAACTCCCTCGACCTCGAAGAAATTCTCAACACTACTGTTGCCGAAGTCCGGCAATTTTTCCAGGCAGACCGCGCTTTCATCGGCATTGTGGACGTGGACGGGGTACATCTTCCTAGCCCGGTATACGGTAAGGTTGTGGCTGAGTCTGTGGGAGGGCAATGCCGTTCTCTTTTGGGGTGGGTACTCGCTGATGAGAATTACCTCGAAAGCCAGAAAACTTTTTATGCTAACAACCGCGTCCGAACTATCTCCGATACTACTAGCGTTCAACTCAGCGTTCCAATTGCCCAATTGTACAGCGACTATCAAATTCGCGCGACGTTAAATGTGCCGATCGTCCTGGGCGATGAATTGTTTGGGGTCTTGGCCGTCAACCAGTGCTCCGGGCCCCGCCAGTGGCAGGAATTTGAAATTGATTTGTTAGAAAAACTCGCTACCCAAGTGGCGATCGCTCTACAGCAAGCCCAACTTTTGCAGCAGGTAAAAGCTCTCAATGCCAACTTGGAATCTCAAGTCGAGGAACGCACCAGCCAACTACAGCAAAAAATGCACGAACTGCAAGAAAGCAACCGCCTCAAAGACCTATTTTTGCACGCAGTTTCTCACAATCTCCGCACTCCTGTTATGGGAATGTTAATACTGCTGAAAAATTTGCTCAACAAATCGTCCTCTGAGTCTCTACAAGATGTTCCGGTTTCTCGATCGATTTTGCAGCGGATCGTTCAAGCCAGCGAACACCAGTTGACGATGGTTAATGCCCTGCTCGACGCTCACGCTAGCGAGGTCAAAGGTATTGTTCTCAATACTGTACCGCTGCATTTGCCGTCTTTAGCTTCAGCCATTGTTGCCGATTTAGAACCGATGCTGGCCAAAAATCAAGCAACTTTAACTCAGGAAATACCAGTGGATTTGCCACAAATCAAGGCCGACAGCAAACACTTGCAGCGGGTGCTAGAAAATCTGTTGACTAATGCTATTAAACACAATCCTCCGGGAGTAAATATAACTTTTAAAGCCGAAATAATTGCTGTTGAAACAGCGCTAAGTTATGAAGAAAATTCCCCGGCTTTAACATCTCAAAATACTCAGCTCGCCCGCTGTATCGCTAACCGGATATCTACTGCTGGCGATCGTCCTAGGATAGGCGAGACCACCCAGAAAAATCAGGAAACCCTGGCCAAATTTAACCTCGATGGCAGTTGTCAAATGCCCCGCTATCAGGGCCAAATTGGCAATATCGGTAGCAAATTGCCCGGAGTCACCGTAAAAATGGTTCGCTGTACTGTAACAGATAATGGAGTGGGAATCAGCGCCAAACAGCGGGAATCTCTATTTGAACTTTACGTTCAAGACCCTAATAGCCGACAATTAACAGGGCTGGGTTTGGGATTGTACCTCTCCAAGCAAATTATTAAAGCTCACGGGGGCGAAATCGGCGTCGAAAGCACTCCCGGCTGTGGTTCGACTTTCTGGTTTTCGTTACCTGCTGTCAACTCGGACGATCTATCTTTCTCAATCTAAAATCTAAAATCTAAAATCTAAAATGGTATGAACTATTTGGGCAATGCAAAATCAGTTCAGGCGTTAACGGTTTACGAGGTGTGGCGCGATCGCTTCCTCCGAGATCGCCTGCGCCCTGCTGTCGGAATTGCGATCTTTTTTGCCTTCACAATAACTGTCTATTTTCTGGGCGAAGCATTCTTTATTCGCCAGGAGTTTAAAAGTGTTTATTTGTACACGAGCGCTGCTGTAGAATTGGGTTTGCTGAGCTGTTTTGTGTTGCAAAAAACCTCCTTCGGACAGCGCTATCCCGGTTTGCTATTTTTGGGTTTTTCGTGGTCGCTGACGGTCGTTATACAGATTGGGTTAGCTGTCGCACAAGCCGGGGAATTACCGATTTTTACCTGGAGTTTAGCCTTTCTAATCCAAGCTACGCTGATGCCCGTCCGCTGGCGCCTTCACCTGATTTCTCAACTCGGCGTTTTGTGTTGCCACGTCGGGATAAATTTGGTTTTAAATCTAAGTTTTGCTAAGTATACTGCTTTTAAGTTGACCGGGTTTTACTTATATTTGTTTTGGTTTTGTTTGATTTGCGATTTGTCGGTTTATTGGTACGAATGTCTGCAACGGAAAGAGTTTAGTACGAGGCGTGAGTTGGAATCTGCTTACCAGCAGTTGGAGGTGGCGGAAGCGAAGTACCGCAGCATTTTTGAGAATGCCGGCGAGGGAATTTTTCAAAGCACTCCCGATGGCCGCTACATTACTGCAAATCCAGCTTTGGCGCGGATTTACGGCTGCGATTCTCCCGAAGAAGTGACGGCAAAGTTTACTGATATTGATCGGCAGTTGTACGTCGATCCGGCTCGCAGAAATGAGTTTTTGCGATCGATCGAGGAAAGCGGCACAGTATCGGATTTTGAATCTAAAATTTACCGCTCAGACGGCAGTATTGTCTGGATTTCTGAGAAGGCGCGGGCGGTACGGGACAGCAGCGGCTCCCTGCTTTATTATGAGGGTTTAATTGAGGATATCACGCAGCGCAAACAGGCACAAGAATCACTGCGGCTGTTTATCCACGCTCTTTCTCACGACTTGCGAAACCCGGTGGCGGGAATGTTAATGGTGCTGAAAAATTGGCAGACAAAAACTGGGGATGCGATCGCAATTCCGCGTTCTATTTTGGAGCGGATGATTCAAGGTAGCGAGCAGCAATTGCGGTTGATAAATTCGCTGTTGGAAGTTCACGCCGGGGAATTGCGCGGTTTGGTTTTGCACTGCGAGGTCGTTGATTTGAGGGCGCTACTTGAAGCTGCTGCGACCGATTTAGAGCCTTTAATGAATGAGGGTAAAGCTACTTTTAAAAATTTGGTGCCGGATGATTTGCCAGCCGTGAAGGCTGACAAGACTCAGTTATGGCGCGTCTTATCTAATTTAATTGCTAATGCTTTGAAACACAATCTACCCGGGCTGAATTTAACAGTTTCGGCGAAAGTAATTAAGGCTGGGAAATTAATTATAAATCAAAGCACAGCAAAACAAGACATCGACAAATTACCGATTACCAATCCCCAATCCCCAATCCCCAATCCAGGAAGTAGGATGATTTACTGTACTGTGGAAGATGACGGGGCGGGAATATTGCCGGAACAGTGCGAACATCTTTTTGACCTTTACGTTAGGGGCGATCGATCCCGACACTCCGTCGGTTTGGGTTTGGGTCTATATCTTTGTCGCCAAATTATTGGCGCTCACGGTGGCCAAATTGGGGTAATTAGCACTCCCGGTGCTGGGGCAAGTTTTTGGTTTACTTTGCCGCTGGCTGAGAATTCTAGGTAATTTTTTTTGTATGTTTAATTACATTTTATTTAGCAATCGTGCCAGATATTTAGAAGGTTATTAATGGCTGAAACCCTTGCAAAATATGCTTTTGCCTTCGGCTATACTTGTGTTGTGCCGTCGCAGGTGGCTTGGTGAGTGGTTCAATCCAAATTAGTCGATCGGACTATTTCGATCGGACTATTGATATTAATTTAAAACCATGGTATGCTTCCCCAAAGTTTTTAAAGGAAAAATAAATTTCCGATATTCACATTTTCTTTAGAAACCTCATTTAATCTAGAAAATCTCTAAAACTAGATAAAAAATATGCAATTTATGTTTATCGAGCAAAGCTCAGAAAATACAGCTAAAGATGCAGCTAAGTACGACTCAGCTAAATATAACGAGCGGTCGTTCTCCACGTTAATTCGGGCGCTCCGTCTTTCTCAAGGTTACTTTTCTTTCGTTTTAGTTAACTGCAACTCGCTGGCTTTGCGGCAGCAAATAGTCGATCGGCTGCAAGCAAATTGTGCCGTGAAACCGCGGCAACTGTTTTTGCCAAAATCGGCGACAACTCTTTACACGACAATCGCAGCAGAACTAGATGGCGAACAGCCTCCAGCTTTAATGCTCCTCGGTTTGGAATCAGTGGAGCCGATCGATCGATTGCTCGTTTCTACCAACTTACTATGCAGCGAATTCAGCAAAACATTTTCCTTTCCCCTCGTTTTTTGGGTGACGGATGAGCTTCTGAGAAAAATCATTCGCACCGCCCCCGATTTATACAATCGGATGACGACAATTAGATTCATTAGTAATTAGTAATCAGTCGATCGATTTTAGATTTTAGATTTTAGATTTTAGATTTTAGATTTTTAACAGTCAACACTCATTAGTCAAGTGTTAAATTCGGCTTCCCAAATCAAGACTAATTCTCGCGCCGCCGCAGTTCCCTCAGCAGGAAAACCTGCCAAAAAGTCTTTATCCGCCGCCCCGTCGTAAGGCCCTTCCTTAAACTCCAAAATCACAGTATCCTGTGTCAAAGCTACTAACGTGTGGATAGTGCCCTCTGGAAGTTCGACAGCGCGAGTCGGGCCCGCAGCGCTGACTCGCAAGGAGCGGAGGATTTGACCGTTTTCGTTCAAAATAACAATACCGACTTCGCCTTGAATCACCACAAAAAACTCAAAACCGTTAACTGCAGGCGGGCGCAGGTGTTGGTGAGGGCGGACGTAAGTGCCTGGTTGCAGCACGTTGACAAACCGCTGCACTTTTTCAGATAAATCATGGAAATTGTAGTTTTGTCGCTGGCGGGGACTGTGGCGGGAGGAAGCGGCAACTTCGTCTAGCAATTCTTGCGTCAGCAATTTGATCGGAGGGGGCTGCACAACAGATATCCTGTATTTAATAGTTTGTGAACAAATGGGCTAGTCTGGGATCATCGTTATCAGCATCTCTTGACACATGGAAATCGCAACTCAGGTGCGTATCACTAAGGCAATGCGTTTGTCAAGTATCTTTAAAACAAGTATTAGCCCGATCGCCCTTTCGACTATTCTAGTCTGCGCCAGTAGTGTTTCTGCATCTGAACCGACGGTTGCACTGTTGGTTCAGCAGCAATTCTCACAGCAGCAACTTAAAGATGAAATTCGCGATCGAGTCCAAGAAGAAGTTGACATTGCTTTTGGGCGCACGGCGGTACTGCTGAACGGGCTGATAATTGCCCTAACTTTGTTTCCGACAGCAGCCGGAGTCGGGGTTTGGTTTCTGTTGAGCAAATTGTCCAAGCAGACAACAGTTGCTCGCCAAGAAATAGAAAGTCTCCATTACGATACAATCTCTCAATTAAAACTATTAATTTCGGACGCTGAAACTATCTTAGGCGAAATTCAACACCAAAGTCACGGGGCAGAGGCCGAAACAGACTTGTTATTGCCAGACGCCCAAATTCAAGAATTTGCTCCGGTTAACTATGGCAATTACCAACAGTTATTGACTGCGGGCGACTATGCTAAACAGGGAGATGCTTGTTTCTTTGAAAACCGTTATCAAGATGCGATCGCGGCTTACGATCAGGCCCTGCAAATTCAGCCGGATTTAGCCGATACTTGGAATAACCGAGGAGTAGTGCTCACGAGAATGCAGCGGTATCCAGAGGCGATCGCCTCTTACGAACAAGCTACTACAATTCGCCCCAATTATCCCGACGCTTGGAACAATCGAGGCGTAGTATTGTTGGAGTTGCAGAAGTACCAGGAGGCGATCGGCTGTTACGAACAAGCAATTCAAGCCAAACCCGATTACGCCGATGCTTGGAACAACCGAGGCGTTGCTTTTTCCAAAATGCAGGAGTACGAACAAGCAGTAATTTCTTACAATCAAGCCCTACAAATCAAAAATGATTATACTGACGCTTGGAACAACCGAGGCGTTGCACTCTCCAAATTGCAAAAATACGAAGCTGCGATCGCTTCCTACGACAATGCTGCTAAAATTCGACCTGACTTTTACAGAATTTGGTACAACAAAGCCCGATGTTATGCGCTACAAGGTAAAATTGAATTAGCAATTGAAAATTTAAAGCGCGCCCTCAATCTCAATCCGAATGTGTGTAAAGAGTTGGCAAAAAGTGAAGCTGATTTGGAGAAGATTCGCGAACACGATGCGTTCAAGCAGTTGATAAGTTAATCCTTCAGAAATAATCGTAAACTATAGGATAACGAATAGGTCGTAAGATTAAATGAACCGCGAAGACGCTAAGGACGCGAAGGAAGAGAAAGAAGGGATGCAGTTTTTCCTTCGCACTCTTTGCGTCTTCGCGGTTCGTTTTACAAATATTTCTGCAACAACAAACCCATTTTCTCCTTAGTTGCGGCCGGCACTTGATCCAGCCGAGTCAGAATTGCATATTTCAAAGCTGAATGTGCATCAGATACTGGGGGATTTTCTGTTAGTCTACGGACTGTTTCTTGAATTACTTTTTGAGCATTCTCTGCATTGCGGTGCAAATTTGCTATTACCATTTCTACTGTTACGCTGTCGTGATCCTCATGCCAGCAGTCATAATCGGTGACTAATGCTAAAGTTGCGTAGGCAATTTCTGCTTCTCTGGCTAATTTGGCTTCCGGCAAATTTGTCATCCCGATGACTGTCGCCCCCCAACTGCGGTAAAGGTGGGATTCTGCTTTTGTGGAAAATGCGGGGCCTTCCATGCAGACGTAAGTGCCGCCCCGGTGCAGGGTAACGTCGGAGAGGTTCAAGGATTCGATCGCACTTGCTAATACTTTAGCCAATTCGCCGCAAACCGGATCGCCGAATGTGATGTGACCGACTATTCCTTCTCCAAAAAAGGTAGAAACTCGATTTTTTGTACGATCGATAAACTGATCCGGCACTACCATATCTAAAGGTTTCGCCTCTGCTTTCAGCGAACCAACCGCCGATGCTGAGATTAAATACTCAACTCCCAAACTCTTCATTGCATAAATATTTGCCCGGTAAGGCACTTCTGAGGGCAAAAAAGTGTGGTTGCGGCCGTGTCTAGCCAGAAATGCTACCGGTGTACCGTCCAATGTTCCCACAATTGCGGCATCCGATGGCTCTCCAAAAGGTGTATCAATTTTCACCTCTTCAATATCCTTAAGGGCCTCCATTTTATACAAACCGCTGCCGCCGATTATTCCGATTTTTGCTTGTGCCATTTTTACCCTCTGCTTGAGTTTTACCACAGTGATTCTATCGGGCCATCGTTAAGTTGACGTAAAGATAATTGAAGATTTCGTGACAACAGTCACCCCACATACACTATTTTGTCACAAAACATATGTGATCTTAATCACCAAATAGCTTCACAAAATCTTTAAAAATAAAGGTACATAGTTCTGTTACTTATTTTTAGCGTGTTAAGACCATGACAGTCAGCTCTGCTAACCTCCCCAAAATCTCGATCGAGGCGATCGTCCAGCGCATCTTTGCTTTTCGGCAAATTACCCCCCTTGACAGACGGCTGCTGAAGTCAGCAATGCTAGCGGAGAAAGGTCTTAACGAAAAAGACCACTCTCACATCAACCGAGTGTGTCAGGGCATCCGAAACGGATTGATTTTAGTTGTGGAATAACTTTGCTACACTATTTCTTGCTAGCTCAAGAAGCTATTTTAAAAGTTGTGTTTAAGTCTGTATCTCCGGGAACTGAGTTCGGGCGATGTTTTACTATTTTTCGGCGCGCTATGGATCAACCTCACAAATAATATTATTTCCCTATTATCGCTCAAAGTTCAACAGCCAAAAGCCTGTATAAGTCATGCCACTATCATCGGGCTGCACTAATAAAAAATGTAATCCTTTACTTAATTGCTTGCGCTGTTGGTAAATTTGGGCGGCCGCTTTCACCTCGCTATCTTCAAAAGTAGCCACCACCCACCTATCTACTAACCCAGCTTCCAATATCAATCCGTCGGGTTCTCCAGCGATATAATTCAAAGCAAAAGGTTTGGCGTCCTGAAGCCATCTAGCCAAGCGCATAGACTGGCGCCCGCCGTCAATCACAACTCCCGGTACGGGTACTGTTGAAGCCAAGCCCAAATTCAGCGGTAACAGCAATTCTGGCATTTCCAAAATTGGCAGGGGACGCCCTTGGAAAGCATCTTCAATGTCGCCGGCGGGTAGGGAAGCAAAACGCCAGCCATCGCCCCAGAGGTTTTCGGGTAAAGGCACGGGCGGCGGCGAGTCGAGGGCGATCGCGCTGTAAGTTTCACCTGTATAATTAGGCATACTCGAATATTCTTTGGCGCGTTGTTGCAGCAGCAATTTCAGAGCCGCAGTGCGCCGAGTCGCTTCTACCTTGACACCCAAAACTTTGCCCGCAGCTTCGATTAAGCCCAGAGACTGAGGTCTAAATACTTGAATCAAGTCGGGCAAATTTTGGGTTTGAGCTTGCTGCTGCAACTGCGAGGCTAGCCAATTAGAATTTGCGGCCCCCTGGCGGCAAACAGCGCTAAATTGAAAACTGCCTTCCGAGTCGCAAATTAAGAGTTCCCACAGTGGTTTACCAGTTTCGTCTTGGAGAGGGCGGCGGTAAAAATCGGCTTGCCAAATACGCATAAATAATTAACAAATAAAATCTACAACTCGATAATTTTAATATAGCCTGGTGACAATCCGATACAAGACCGAACTTGGAAAAAAAATTCGACTTATATATTCTGAGTTCATAGTTGAGTTAGATTCGTATATCTAACACCCGTTAAAAAAATGCCACTGTAGCCTGGTGATCCCAACCAGGATAGTTATCAGTCATTCCCAATTATAAAATCTCCCATCTAAAATTTAAAATGGTAGAAAGGCTGGGCTTGCCATCCTCCCTTAGCAATGAGCCACTCCCAAATTTATTTAAGATGGCGAACCAAATACATATCCAAGTCGCCCTTATTTTTAGCAGGAATTTTTCCTCGGTATTCACATTCAAAAAAATCTCTCACTAAATCAAACGTTGCGTGAGAGATATTGATATTTCCAGTTACGCCGGAAGATTCCATCCGAGATGCAGTATTAACTGTATCTCCCCAGACATCATAGGAAAACTTTTTATTGCCAATTACCCCCGCAAGTATCGGGCCTGAATGAATGCCAATGCGGATATCCCAATAAGCAATATTTTGTTGAGTTTTCTGCATTTTTCGCAAATCCATGAACTGTCGAATTTCTAGGGCAGCAAGTACAGCGTCAAAGGCGTGTGTTGGGCGAGGCGTAGGAATTCCCGCCGCACACATATAGCTGTCGCCCATGGTTTTCAATTTTTCCATACAGTATTTATCCATCACGCGATCGAAATAAGAAAAACAATAGTCTAATTCGTCAACTAACTCTCGCGGCGTCATTTTTTCTGATAACTGAGTAAAGTCTTGAAAGTCAGTAAACAAAACTGATACGCAATCATAATAAAGTGGTTCTACTTTGCCGTTATTTTTCAGTTCCTCAGCAATTTCAACCGGGAGCAGGTTCAACATTAGCTGGTCAGATTTGTGCTTTTCGGCATCGAGCTCGGAATACACCCTATTTATCTCTTTAAAACGTTCAGCATTGCGGATGGCTGAGGATAGTTGCAAAGCCAAAAGATAGCCAATCCGCAAGTCTTCTAGAGTGTAAGCTCGCGGCTTGGTTGTGGCAAAATTAATTGTCCCTAAAACCTTACCTTCGCTTTCCAAGGGAATGATAATTTGCGAAGCGTAGGGGGACAAAATAGCAGTAGCACCGGCTTCTTGAATTAATTGAGGTTGACGTGTTTTGAAAGCCTTGTGAATAGGGCCGCCCTCTGGGAGGGCTGCAATATCTACAGGGATATGCGGGCCAAATAAGGTCGTGCAAGCGTTAGTGCTGTGCAGGCAAACGCTACAGTGTTCAAAGTCGAGCAGCCATTTGGCTTGCTTGCCTACTACCCGCAAAATCTGGTTGAGATCTAGGGTGCGGTTAATGGCTGTGGCAACTTCGTTGACGGCGGAAATGCGGATGGAAAGTGCTTGAGCTTCTGCTAACAAACGGCGGGCTGTCAACAGAAGTTCTTCTCGATCTAGATCTTCTAGCCGCTCGCCCATAATAGGGGTATAAAATATAGATTACAAAGCATCTATTTCGAGGGCAATGGAATCGGTATATCGGTTGACACAGCTAAACAAGTCTGCTGTCGCAATAATCTCAAATATTTCAGAATCATCTAGCCCTAAATCCCGCAGGTTTTGGTAATCAGATTCTGTCATTTCCAGGGGTTTTGTAGCAGCCAACAAGCCAAAAGTAATTACGGCTTTATCGCGTTTTGGCAAAGGGCAGTTGGCAAAGTCAGAAACTAGGGCTCGCAGTAGTTCTTCGCTCATCCCCAAGGCTGACAATCCGTGCAGGTGAACTTGGAGAGCGTACTCGCTATTATTTGATTGGGAAATAGCGACGCCGACCATTTCTTTAAGCGTGCGGGGTAAGTCTCCTTGCAGAATGGTTCCCCGGAATTTTTTCCAATTTGCTTCTAATATGTCAGGGTTGATTGCCATTGACTTGAACAGGTTGGGGACGATGCCAAACCCCAAGTCTGTCAATATTTCTTCGTACACTGCTTTGGCTTTAGGATCGGTAAGTTGCTCGTATTCTATAAGTGGAAAGTGCGTCATTGTTGTGTTGAATTTTACGGCAATTAATTGGGTGAGAATTTACGTTTTTGTTATGTAACGCCACTCAAAGGGCGACCTTACGACCTATCTTGGCTTTAGTCGGATTGATAATAAAATGCACCGCTGTCAACAACCCGCGAATCATGAAAATGAGCTAGCAACAAATCTGATTCTTGAGGCTGGATTAAACCTGCAATTATAGCAGTAACAGGAGCCCATAAAATTCTGTTGCGATCGGGTTCTACGGCTAATTTTAGATTCTCCCAATGGTTGTTGTCAAGTGTCGGCAATTCATCGGGCGCGACGGCGTGAAATCTTACCACAACTCTTGAATTAGAGATTGCTGTTCCGTTCGCTAATTTTTAGGCAAAAAACACTGTTTGATCGATCGAACTCCACAAAGGGCCACAATCTTATACTCCGGCGCACAGGGGAAAAAACAAAATGCTGTGCGATCGAGTTTATTGAATTAGTCAGACGCTCGATCGACAACCCATGCCCCAGTCAAGCTACGCTAACGCCTGCGACTGGAGTTATCATGGGTAAACTGTAAACTTCTATCATTGTCGCTGCATTTGCTATGAACCCTGCCCTGACTCAATTTGGCGCTCAGATGTCCCACCTCACGGGAGTTCGGGCAATTATGAAAGATATTATTGAAACTCTCAGAGCCGGCAGCGGGCAGGAGTTTATCAATTTGAGCGCGGGAAATCCGGTGATTTTGCCCGAAGTTGAGCAGTTGTGGCGCGACTGCACTGGGGAACTTTTGGCGGGCCCGGAATACGGCGAGGTAGTTTGTCGCTACGGTTCGAGTCAAGGCTATCAGCCGTTGATTGATGCGGTGCGGACGGATTTTAATCGCCGCTACGGACTGAATTTGACGGATCGCAATATCCTAATTACTCCCGGAAGTCAATCGATTTACTTCTACGCAGCCAACGCCTTCGGCGGCTACACTACCAGCAAACAGCTTAAAAATATTGTTTTACCGCTGAGCCCAGACTACACCGGTTACGGCGGCGTTAGCTTGATTCCCGAAGCGGTAGTCGCATGCAAACCCACCCTCGATATTGATGCAGCCGCCCACAGGTTCAAATACCGCCCGGATTTCAGCCAATTGTCGATCGACCAAACCACCGGTTGCGTCATTTTTTCCCGTCCTTGCAACCCCACCGGCAACGTTCTCAGCGACGACGAAGTTAAGAAAATTGCCGATTTAGCGGCCGCTTTTGACGCGCCGGTGTTCGTTGATTCCGCCTACGGCCCTCCCTTCCCGTCCTTGAATTTTACCGAAATGACGCCGATTTTTGGTGGCAATATCGTGCACTGTATGAGTTTGTCGAAAGCCGGATTACCGGGTGAAAGAATCGGAATTGCGATCGGCGATGAAAAAATAATTCAAATATTAGAATGTTTTCAGACCAATATGTGCATTCATTCGCCGAGATACGGACAGGCGATCGCAACTCGTGCCATTGCTTCCGGCGCTCTTGCCGATATTTCCATCAACGTAATTCGGCCGTACTATCAAAGCAAATTTGCGATCGTAGAAAGCACTCTAGAACAAGCAATGCCGAAAGATTTGCCGTGGTTTTTGCACCGGGGCGAAGGAGCAATTTTCGCATGGTTGTGGCTGAAAGATTTGCCAATGACTGATTGGGAACTGTATCAAGAGTTGAAAAAAGTCGGCGTAATTGTCGTGCCAGGAAGTTCTTTCTTCCCCGGTTTGCGGGAAGATTGGCAGCACAAACATGAGTGTTTGCGGATCAGTTTGACTGCCACAAATGATGAGATTGAAACTGCAATGAAACGCTTGGCTCAAATGGTAGAAAAGGTTTATCAGTCAGTAGTTCGTAGTTAGTGGTTATTGGTTGGTTGTTAGTTGTTATATCAAGTCCGGCTGCACCGGACTTGTATAGTGGGCTGATTTCACCTATTCATATACTCCACAGTTGATAAAATGCTTTATGAGCCATTGATTTAGCTCTATTAATGATTTCTTTTTCAGTCCACTGATTGGCATTTAATAAATCCGAATCCAGAGGATAACCTTTGTTAACTAATATTTTAATTTTATGTTGAAAATCTAAATTTTTTAACTCTTCACTATTGGTTTTTCTATCTACGAGTATTAAATTACCTATACTTCCAACTACATCTTCATTACATTCTTTAGACTGTGGTAGTATATGCTCGATGCTGGTAAATTCATAATCTATAGGTAAGCCATTAATATTTTTTCCCATGAAGCGACTTAGTATATAAGTAATAACTTTCTTATTTCTAGTTTTGCTTTTGGTATAAATAAGATTTGTAAATTCTATTTCAAATTCTTCAAACTCAGCTAACTTAGATTTAAGACTTGTACTTAAAGATGAAAATATGGACTGAATTTTGTCATGGTTATTAGTTTGAGTAAGCTCCCTAGCATGTTTATAATAGATAGTGGATATTAGACCTCTTGCAAAAAAAATCTATGCTATAATAGAAGGTTTTCAATTTAATCCCCCTAGAGCTAACTCATAAT
>NZ_JAUBSA010000089.1:0-19838 GCF_036702115.1 Microcoleus sp. LAD1_D5
CTCATTCTCTCCTTAACGGTGGCTCTAGTTCTTCTTTTGCCACCGTTCTCATCTTTGGTTAGTCTAAACTACAGTAAAATAGTTAAAGGAGGTCGTGCCATGACAGCAACCTTAGACAAACCAAAAGACCAGCGCCTAATTCAATCCGGGATTGATTGGCAACAATTCAAGCTGATCGAGCAGGGGTTTTCTGATTCCCCCGGCATCCGACTTTTTTATTTCAAAGGTGAGGTAGAAATCTTGGCAGTTTCCCAAGAACATGAAGTCTTCAGCGGTGTCATCGCCCTGTTGCTGGGTACGTATTTTGTAGAAAAAGAAATCGATTTTACTCCCACAGGAAGCTTTACCCAGGAAAAAGAAGGAAAAGCCTCCGCACAAGCAGAGCAATCTTACTTAATTGGCAAAGCATCGGGAGGCATTGCAGACCTCTCGATCGAAGTTGTATTTACTAGCGGCAACGAAAGCAAGTTGAATCGTTACCAAGCCTTGGGAGTCCCCGAAGTTTGGTTTTGGGAGGATGGAGTATTTGGCCTGTATCATTTGCGATCGCACGGATATGAAAAAATTGCCCAAAGCGAAGTTCTGCCCGGTTTAGACATCAACCTGCTGTCTCGCTGCTTGCTGATGGCTTCTAGGGTTGAAGCAGTTAAGGAGTTTCGGCGCGGGATTTCGGCGGTTTAGAGAAAACGTGCTTTGGGCGATCGCTCCCCGATTTATAAATATATTGTTAGGATACAATACTCACTTTTATACTCTTTCATTTGCTGGCGAAGGGCTGCCTCAATTTTAGGATAAAAATCAGAATTTTCCACTGTTGTTATTATTGAATTCGATCACTTTTTTCGCCTATCTAATTAGGCTGGTCGTGCAGCTTTGTTCCGGCGAGTTTTAATAAACAAACGCTTTAATGCTATATCAAATATTGCAATATAACCTACTTTAATCATTTTAAAAAAATCCCTATTGGGAGAATTTTTAACCTCAATATCTTCGTCCGACCCAGCCAATACAAACAAGTTGTGGGTTCTCTCGTCAACACAGATTAGGTGAAGAGGTTGCAATGCCAAATAGGTCAAATAATAATTGATTCCATAAATTAACCACAGTATTTGTAGGGGCGGCTTTCACCAACCATCTTTCATTCACATCGACAATATTTATAAACCCGCCCTCACCCAGGCGACTCGAAACTCGCCTCTATTATCGCATTTCTGTTTGCGATCGCACTTTCACGCTCCAAGATAACGCCTGTCAGTGCAGCAAAGAGTTATGGGATTTGGTTTGTGGCTCTTGACAGCTACGTATTACAAGTGTAGTATGTGGTTACGGTAGAAAAGCTCGATCGACACCAGCCAACAAAATTTAGAAAAAACCTATGCAACCCATCCGACAAGGCGACGTAATTCTCACCCCCGTACCGAAAATCCAAGGAGAAAAAAAACCTCACCTAACCCTCGCCGAAGGTGAAGTTACCGGACATTCTCACCAGATTATTGAGGGACAAGCTGAACTGTACGAAAAAGACGGCACTCTGTACTTGCGGGTGCTTTCACCGACAGCTTTATTGAGTCACGAAGAACACCATGCGATCGCAATTCCCGAAGGTAATTGGATGGTGCGACTTCAGCGGGAATATGAGCCACAAGGTTGGAGGTATGTCGCAGACTAAGGTTAAAAAACTAACGCCCGAACAAGCAGCTTTGATTCCAGTTTATCGGGATAAGTGGAGAGAAATTGCTCTCTCCCCTGGGCCGATAAATCGCTCCAAAGCTGCGGAAACAATTAAAGCGGCTTACGCCATAATGGGCAAAAAACCACCGGAAATAATTTTTTGCGATCGCCCTTACGAAGCTGCCGATATAATCGTCAGTCAATTGGACAATCCGAAGAGCCTGCTGCGGAGTCAATTAGAAAGCAAACTGCGTGGCGAATTAGAAAAAAAACTGCGGAGTTATCTACGCAGCAAACTAGAAAGCCAACTGGAAAGACAACTGCAAAGTCAACTAGAACATCAACTTTACACTGAACTACAAAGTCAACTCTGGGGGCCGCAAGAGGAGGATTTAACTCGAGAAGCATCAAACAAATTGTCACAACAATTTAGCGGTACTGGCAGAAAAATTCACTGGCTGACACTAGGAAAACAAATCGATAATTGCATTCAGCCAGAATTATTGGCTGCTTATGGAAGTTTGTTAGATTTTTGCATTTCTGTTCTAAATTTACCTCATTCTTACGGCAGAAATTGGATTGTTTTTCAATCGATTGTCCGGGATTGCGGCTGGATTTATCCTTATGACAAAGTTTGTGTTGTGTGCGAAAGGCCGATCGCACTTTCTGCAGACAGCAACCATCGCTTGCACGCGGAAGGAACACCAGCGGTACAATTTGCCGACGGTTTTTCGATTTACGCCTATCACGGCGTGATTTTGCCCGAATGGTACGGTAGGCTGCACCCGCACCAGTGGCAGTCTAAGTGGGTGTTGAAGGAACAGAATGCAGAAGTTCGGCGCGCGTTAATTCAGGGAATTACTTACGATCGCATTTGTCAAGAATTAGAGGTGAGAGAATTAGATAGTTGGCAGGAATATACTTTATTAAGCATCGATTTTGCCGATGATTTTGATGAGGAGGGTAATCCAAAGCCAGTTTATTTGTTAAAAATGACTTGTCCGAGCACGGGATTGATTCACGCTTTGCGCGTGCCGCCAAATGTGCGATCGGCTAAAGAGGCAATTCGTTGGGTAAATTGGGGAACCGACCCAGAGGAGTTTTCCGTGCAAACTTAAAGATTTTCGATCGCCCTGATAGCCCACCTGGGGTTTAAACCCCAGGCTCAAAGCTCAAGTCAGTTTTAACTGACTGTTAAGATCGTAACGCTGCATAAATAGACAACAAATATTGTATGTGATCGCGATCTAACCATTTAATTTCACTCGGTTGAAACCGACTTAAGCTGTGAGGCAGGGGTTTAAACCCCTGCCGGACTGAAATCTTACCAAACTTGAGGAGAAATTTACTATGCCAGAACCACAAGCAAACCAACCAATTAATTTCAGTAGCTTTGCCGATTGGTGCAAGCACAAAGATAGTCTTTCAGAATCGGCAAGACATACAGTTGAAGTCCTGTTAAAACAGGCTGGCACTTGTGATTGCAATGAAGCCGATCGGATACTATCAAATAGGACTACGCTGCGTCTGGAGAACCATCAAATATCAGATATAACACCCCTGCAATTTATGACTAAATTGGAATGGCTGCGTCTGGGAAACAATCAAATATCAGACATAACACCCCTGAAATTTCTGACTAATTTGACCGATTTGTCTCTGGAAAACAATCCAATATCAAAGATAACTTCGCTGCAATCCCAGTGGGAAGTTATCGCCCGTTCTACAGATCGAATCGATCGCACCCGTGCCGCAGCAGCGATCGAATTTGCCTGTGCAGCCGTCGGTGAGACAAGTATTAACGTTATTATTTGCGGTAGCCCTCATGCAGCCATAGCACAGTTAAAAAAACAGCAACATCTCACTCAGGAAACAGATTTTATCGATCTACTTCAGAAAAAGCTAAAACATGAGTGTTTAATCACATATAGGAATGGTGATTATGAATTAGGGAGATGGGAGGGACAGCTAGAACAAGAATTGGGAGGAGATTTTTCAAACTACAGGAACCGCTCAAGACCCATTATTCCGCCATACTTGTTGGGTACAATCTGCGTGGCAGAATTGTGTGTTTCTACATTCGGAACTATTTTCAAACCAGGGGCACAGAAAGCCTTAGAATGCTTTCAGCAGCTTTTAACAGAATGCGGCTGGATTTTTGCGTTTTATGATGTTTGCTACGTGTGCGATCGCCCAACCAAACTCTGCCTCGACAGCGAACATCGCCTCCATGCAGAAGGAGAATCGGCAATTGAATTTTCCGACGGCTACAAACTCTACTCATATCACGGAGTAACACTGCCCGAAGCATACGGACAAATTCACCCAGATCGCTGGCAAGCGACTTGGCTTTTAGAGGAAGACAATGCGGAAGTTCGGCGAGCGTTAATTCAGGGAATTGGCTACGCGAGAATTTGCTCTGAATTACAGGCAACACAATTAGATTGCTGGAAAGAATACACGCTGCTAAGAATTGATGCTGATATTGATGGCTTCGATCCTGATGATTTCGACCCTGCTTTTTTCGATCCTGTTTATTTCGGTGGCGATGGTAATCCTCCTGAAAAAGAACCTATTTATTTGTTAAAAATGACCTGTCCGAGTACGGGATTTATTCACGCTTTGAGAGTGCCGCCTGATGTGCGATCGGCCCGCGAGGCAATTCGTTGGGTAAATTGGGATATTGACCCAGAGGAGTTTTCCGTGCAAACCTGAGTAAGACCAATTTAAAAAAGTCTGCTGGCTACCATCATCAGTCTTATACCAATTGTTAAAAGTCACAGAACCCCGCCCCGGACTTAGGCTAAACCGTTTCCCTACCCGATATCTGTACTTCACTCAACTGAAAACCCCTATATTGACAAAACCCTTAATTCATGAAACACCGATAAACGTTCCCACAGTGTGCCAGTTCAAAGGGTGGAATGCACAAACCCTCGATCGCCCACAAACGGTTAATAACATCAAGAAGAAGCCCACCCTCGATCGAAGGTGGGCTCTGTTCATGCCAGCTTACCGACAGCTAGGCAATCGGGTCTCTTCGCTGGTAGACGTAAAATATCGGAAAAAGATCCGAACGTCCGAAAAAACTTCTCGTCCACCATTAAGCTTCAGTTTACCCAACCGGATCTGGAAAATTGTGCCCGCAGCGATGTTCCCCGGAAATCGGGGAACACTGGGGCTTCAACTTTTCAATAGACTTCTGCAAACAAGCAAGTCTTGGGCCCGCAGGAGGTCTAACTCCTACTGTGCAAAAGAATTAAAATTTTTCGAGAAGTCTCCTAATTCTCCTCTTTAACTTTGATTTCCCAACCGATTAGGCATCGTGATCGTGTGCAAAGCGACGGAACAGGAAATCTAAGGCGTAGTTCCGCAAATTGTAGTATTCCGGATCTTCCATCATTTGAACCCGATCGCGCGGACGCGGAAAAGGAATCTCCAAAACTTCGCCAATTGTCGCCGACGGGCCGTTAGTCATCATCACCAGTCGATCGGCCAAAAACAGCGCTTCATCAATATCGTGAGTAATCATCAACACCGTACAGCGGTGATCGTTCCAGATTTTCAGCAACTCTTCTTGCAATTCCTCCTTAGTAATTGCGTCCAGAGCACCAAAAGGTTCGTCTAAAATTAGCACTTTTGGGCGAATTGCCAAAGCGCGGGCGATAGAAACCCGCTGCTTCATCCCCCCCGAAATTTGTGGCGGTCTTTTCTCAGCAGCTTCTGTCAATCCCACCATCGCCAAATGCTCATTGACGATCGCATTTTTTTCGACCTTCGACTTATTCGGAAATACAGCATTAACAGCTATATAAACATTTTCAAACACCGTCCGCCAAGGCAGCAAAGCGTAACCCTGAAACACCACCATGCGATCGGGGCCCGGCTTCGTAATCCGCTGCCCGTTAATCGTCACGCTACCCTGGCTGGGATGGCTAAAACCCGACACCATATTTAACAGTGTTGATTTGCCGCAGCCGGAGTGTCCGATCAGAGTAATAAACTCTCCCTCAGCTACATTCAGATTGACGTTTTCTAAAGCCCTGTAACCGTTTGGATATTCTTTGTAAACATTGTCCATCACCAAAAAAGGTTGGCGGCGGCCTTTTCCCCCCTGGATTTGAGTTTTGGTGTTCGTCTGGTTTTTAGTGGTGTTGAGCATGGGTTTAGGAAATTGTGAGTGGATGATTTGCGAAGAAAGAAGGAAGTTCGGCAACGGATTATGTAACGGATTTAACGGATTCAACGGATTTCCTGAAGAGGGAATTACTCACTAGCAATTAGCACTTAAAAACTAACAACTAACCATTAGCAATTACCCTGTTTTTATCGAACTAAAAACCGCTTTAAGCAGCTCTGCGGCCGGAATCGAGTACAACTTCAGCCATCGTGAAATCGCGTTTAATCGCCAGATTGTTGAGATAGCCGATCGGATCGTCAGCATTAAACACCGAGCCGTCAAACAAGCTGAGAGAACCGCGAGTGTAAGTAATATCAGCCATCCCCAGCTCTCGGGCCGCCGTGCTGAACGCACCCACTTTTACCACCCGTTCCAAAATTTCCACCCAGTTGCGCGGGAACACAGTATCGCCCCAGCGCGCCATCTGCACCATGTGCCAGAGTTGTTCGGTGCGGCTTGGGCGATTCACCCCCTCTCCAGAAAACAAGTGGTGGGCGTATTCCCGCATCGGAGTATCGAGGTTGCAAGCAACAGATTTCGGGTCGCCGAGTTGGATGTAACTTTTATCAGTAGCGACGTACTCCCTTCCCGCGACAATTTCCGAAACCTCCGCGGCGTGATTTGGATCGGCGCAATACTGGCAAGCTTCCAGCAAAGCTTTGACTAGAGCAATGTGAGTGTTGGGATAAGCATTTGCCCAGTCTTCCCGAACTCCGAGAATTTTCGCGGGGTGTCCGGGCCACAGTTCCAAATCTGTCGCCACCGTAAAGCCGACTCCTTCCATTGAGGCCCGCAAGTTCCAAGGTTCGCCGACGCAGAAACCGTCAATAGTGCCGCCCTGCAAGTCAACGATCATCTGAGCCGGTGGGATATTTTTGAGCAACACATCGTGATCCGGGTCAATGCCGCCGGAAGCCAGCCAGTAACGCAGCAACAGGTTGTGCATCGAAGAAGGGTGCACGATCGCCATACGGTGCGTTTGCGCGGGCGTTCTCTGAAGCATTTTTTTAAAATCTGCCAGAGTGTAGATCCCTTGGTCGTAAAAGCGCCTCGCTAGGGTAATTCCGTTGCCATTGCGGCTCATGGTGAGGGCTGTAACCGTCGGAATCGGCTTTTCTTGGTGGCCCCCCAAGCTCAACCACACCGCCATCCCAGAGGGCATTTGAGCTGCGTCTAAGTAACCTGCGGCGATGCCGTCTACGATGCCGCGCCAGCTTGTTTCCCGCACCAGGTGGACTTCATCGAGGCCGTGCTTGGCAAAAAAGCCTTTTTCTTTGGCGACAGCGAGGGGAGCACAGGCGGCCAGCGGAATAAAGCCGAGTTCGAGGTTGACTTTTTCCAGGCCGTGGCGGGCGATCGCGGGTACTTTCCGCGCCCGCAGTTTTTTGACGCGCTTCTGCTGGTTGAGGAAGTAAATCATTTCGCTACGTAGAGCGTAGTAGCTCGGGTGTGAGACGACTTCCATGCGCTGGCGGGGGCGGGGGATGTCTACTTCGAGAATCCCGCCAATCTTCGATTCTGGGCCGTTGGTGAGCATGACAATGCGATCGCTCAGCAACACGGCCTCATCCACATCGTGCGTTACCATCAGGGCGCTGATTTCGTACTCTTGGCAAATTTCCATCAACTTTTCTTGCAAGTTGCCGCGAGTCAAAGCATCCAAAGCGCCGAAGGGTTCGTCTAATAGTAACAGTTTGGGGCGCAGGGCCAGAGCACGGGCGATCGCCACGCGCTGTTTTTGTCCGCCCGACAGCAGTGCCGGTTGCTTCTCGGCGTGGGGAGTTAAGCCCACCATGTCGATGTGTTTTTGGATGATGTCGAGGCGTTCGGCTTTGGGTAAGCCACTCATTACCGAGTCTACGGCTAGGGTAATGTTTTCTCTGACCGTCCGCCAAGGTAGCAGGGAATAGTTTTGGAATACTACCATGCGATCGGGGCCGGGCTGGGTGATTCTTTGTCCTTCGATTGTCACCAATCCTTCTGTCGGCATATCCAAACCTGCGACCATATTGAGCAGCGTAGATTTGCCACAGCCGGAGTGTCCAATTAAGGAGATAAATTCGCCTTTTTTAATTTCCAGATCGATGCCTTTGAGGGCTATGTATGTGCCGCCGTCTGTTAAATTAAATACTTTTCCGACTTGTTCTACTGCAATCAAAACAGACATGATTTTCTTGCCTTTTTTGTATGTTTGTTGTTTCGCTAGCTGCTAATTAACTGGTTCCCTGGCTGAGCCGGGAAGTAGAAATACTTTTACTCGCTTCCCAGTATAAGATTATCTACTTCTTCCCTCTTCTTCCTTCTTGTCCTAGCGCTTACGATCCGCTTTGCTAACGCGTCTTCGCGGTTAAATAATCCTAATTCTTCCGGCCCCAAAGAATTAACTCAAAACTACTTTCCTTGAGAAGGAGCAATTTTTTGCTGCAACCAAGCCATCATGCGATCGAGCAACAAACCAACAGCCCCAATGTAGAACACCGCTAACAGAATTTCGCTAATGTAGTTTTGCTGGTAAGCATTCCAAATAAAGAAGCCGATACCCGTAATCCCAGACATCACGATTTCCGCTGCAATAATCGCCAGCCAAGCCAAACCGATCGCAATTCTCAATCCTGTGAAGATGTAAGGAAGTGCCGACGGAAACAAGATATTGAGGTAATACTCTTTCCGAGAAAGTTGCAGCACTTTCGCAACGTTGTTGTAATCGTCGGGAATTTGGCGAACACCTTCAGCCGTGTTGATCAAAATTGGCCAAACTGAAGTGATAAAAATCACGAACAAAGCAGCAGGTTCGTTTTGTTGCAGTGCAGCCAGGGCAATGGGCACCCAAGCCAAAGGCGCCACCATCCGCAAAAACTGAAAAAGCGGATCTAAAGCGCGGTTTAGAAAAGGATTTGTACCTACCAAAACACCTGTACCAATTCCCACAACGGCCGCGAGAGTGTACCCTTTTGCCACCCGTTCCAAACTCGCCAAAGTCTGCCAAAATAAGCCAATTCCGTAGGTTTTGGAGTTCATGAAAGGATACAGCAACAAAATCCGCGTCCGTTCGTCAGTCCAAATGCTGATCGGCCCCGGCAGTTTTATCAGTCCCGTACTTGACAAGAATTGCCAAACCAACAGAAACCCCAAAACTCCTAAAATTGGCGGCAAGATATTTGGGGAATTCTTCTTCCAAAACTCGCCAAATGCTCCTGGGACAGCGACTCCGCCTCTCCGATTTGTGCTGACAGCCATCTTGTGAATCTCCTATGTTTCTGCTGTTTTTTTCGAGAATAAATTAATGGAAGGGCGTGCATTGGTGTTAACAAACAAGTTCAACCTTTAGTGCCTAGCGGACTGAGAGAAAAAGCGTTAAGTTGACACCAATGGCGGGCAGTATCCACCCTACAATTCGAGACTAAATTATGCGAAGCTAAGACCACATCACACTTTTTTAATTGCCAAACTCTTGAGGTAAGCTTCTGGCTGCTCAGGATTAAATTCTGTGCCGTCAAAGAACTTCTCAACGCCGCGAGACGTACTTTTAGGAATTTCAGAATCAGCAACTCCTGCTAATTTAGCTGCCTTCTTCCAGATATCTTCGCGGTTGACTTTATCGATGAGTGTGTTTTTATCTGCCAATGTTTTTGTCGGCAGGAAACCCCAGCGAACGCTTTCGGTTAAGAACCACAAATCGTGACTCTTGTAGGGATAAGAAACGTTGCCGACGCCATCCTTCCAGTACAGCGGGCTACTGTTGAAGTCGTTGATGTCTGGTTTGCCATCGCCCATGATGTACTTGCCTTCGTAGGGAGGCGTCAAAAATTGGGGAGATATATCAAAGTAGTTTCTTCCAGAAGTAATGGCAACTAATTCTGGGCGATTTTCTGGTTTGTCGCACCACTGCTGGGCTTCAATCAGTCCTGCTAAGAGGGCTTCGGTGGCTTTCGGGTGTTTGTCTACCCAGTCGCTGCGAATTGCTAGATATTCCTCCGGGTGACCTTTCCAGATTTGGCCAGTCAGGGCGGACATGAAGCCAATTTTGTCTTGGACGATCCGCAGGGGCCATGGGTCGCCGGTACTGAAACCGTCCATGCTTCCGGTTTTCATGTTGGCCACGGTTTGGGCCGGCGGTACTGTTAGCAATTCGGCATCTGCGTCGGGATCGATGCCGTTAGCAGCTAGCCAGTAGCGAATCCAAAAGTCTTGGTTGACTTTGGGGAAGGTGTAGGCTGCTTTGAAGGGAGTACCTGCTTGTTTGAGGCCTTTGATGTAGTCTTGGGCTGCTTGATCTAGTTTGAGCCCGATGCCTTTACCTTGGTGTTTGGCTGCGATCGCAATTCCATTTCCTTGAGTGTTCAACTGGGCTAGAACATACATCGGGATTTGGACGCTGTTTTTGGTAATCAACCCTTTACTAATTTGATAAGGCATCGGCATTTGCCACTGGCCACCGTCAATGCCGCCACCTGCAGATCCGATTTCTACGTTATCTCTTGCCGAACCCCAGTTTGCTTGCTTGGCAATCGTGACTTCGGTCATGCCGTATTTGGCAAAAAAGCCTTTTTCTTGGGCAATGATTAAAGGTGCTGCTTCGACGATCGGGATATATCCCAATGTGATTTTAGTGCTTTCAATTCCTTCGACTCTTTTCTCATTGGCAACAGCCACTACTGAGGTAGCTGCGGGTATTGCGCCGTCAGCACCTGCAGTTGCACCGGGTTCTGGGGGATTTCCCAAACAACCTTTGAGCAGTATTGAACCCAGGGCAGATGCACCTGCTTTGAGGATAAATTTACGCCGAGAAAGCGCAGAAAATTCATCTGAAAATCTTGTCATAGCCTAGCCTCGCTGCAATTCATAATCTTCTGTAACAACATTCACTGAAGGTTATCAACGCGCTTTTTTGCTGTTCGCTAATTGGGTTTAGCTAACTGTTTTGAGCGCTGGTTGGCAGGAGGGAGCAAAAGATTTATCGCTAGTATAAGTCTTTAAACTATCCCTGCTGATTTGACTGGTTTGATTAATATCGATATTTCGATCGGCCCAGTTGCGTGAACTCACTTTTTGCGAGCCGCACGTTTCCTTGACTTGATAATTAACTCTACCGTACTCTTGCGGAAATTATAAAACAATTATTAAATTTGATTGATAAGCAAATCTTTTGGGACTGCGGTATCGATAAGGAGCCGTTGGGAAGAGCGATCGGGTTTGCTTATCAAAACTGCTTCAAACCAAGACCTGCTGGCTAAAGGTTGTAGCGAAGGGCGATCGGGGAGCATTCAAAATTATTGTCAATAAGCGGTAAATATCGCCACCAGCGCACATTTACTTTGTTAATATATCTATACTTTTTTAACGGTTAATTGTAGTGGATTATACAGAAATAATTAAGGTTTTAGGAAACGGCTGTTTTCAAAGGGTTAACGGCTTTTCATTGGTGGACTAAAATTGGCAGTTCATCGTAAGTGATTTACCGGACATGATATGACGTGGGCTTTCAGGTTCGATTTCTGCAAAACAGAGAAACCAGGTTTCTTGAAGAAACCTGGTTTCTGAACAGCCGAAATTAGTAATCGGTGGCAGTACCTACAAGTTCGATCGCACTTTTGTGCAGCAGCTTAGTTGGGCGGGTCAAAGCGGTTGACGGAGAGAGCAACACCGATCATCGGCAGGGCTACGCCGAAGCAAATCAGCCACTGATCCAAGTTCATCGGAGCCGTCTCAAATATGCGATTGACAAACGGAGAGTTAGCAAAAATGATCTGCAAAATTATCGCCAGGACAATTCCCACACCCAGGGCGGGAGCGCCGCTAACTTCTTCCTTAGAACCGCTAAATTTAGCAATCAAAGAAGGCAACAACTGGCTGAGACTCAATAGGTAAAAAATTCTCCCCATTACCAAAGCTTGAATCGCCATCGTGCGGGCCAGTTCCAAGGTTCCCCAAGGAGCTTGGCGTACCCATTCAAACATTCCAAAAATCAGAGTCCAGTTGTAAAGAGAAATAGCGATGATCCGCTTGATCCGATTTCCGGTGAGGAAAGCTTCGTTTACCGGTCGGGGCTGCTGTTTCATGACTCCCGCTGACTTGGGCTCGAAAGCTAGGGGCACAGTCATGGTGATCGAGTTGAGCATATTCAGCCAGAGAATTTGTAGCGACAAAATCGGCAATTCTCGACCGAGGAGGGTGCTGAGCAAAATTGTCATCGATTCTCCGCCGTTGACTGGGAGAATGAAGCTGATTGCTTTGAGCAGATTTTTGTAAACAGATCGCCCTTCTTCGACAGCAGATTCGATCGACGCAAAGTTATCATCGGTAAGAATCATGTCGGCGGCTTCCTTAGAAACCTCAGTACCGCTGCCCATCGCAATGCCGATATCCGCTTGTTTGAGGGCTGGGGCGTCGTTAACGCCGTCTCCCGTCATCGCCACTATTTCGCCTTTTTGCTGCAAAGCTTCTACCAGGCGGAGTTTTTGTTCTGGGGCGACGCGGGCAAAAACTGAGCCGGCTTCTACGGCTTCGCCGAGTTCCTGCTTGCTCATTTCGGCGAGTTGAGCGCCGGTGTAGGCTACAAGTTCTCTGTGGTGTTTAGTTTTGCGGAATCCCATGCGGCGGGCGATCGCCTTGGCTGTAGCGATGTGGTCGCCGGTAATCATTTTGACTTGGATGCCGGCGGTTTGACAAGCTTGGACGGCTGCGATCGCTTCTGCCCGCGGCGGGTCAATCATGCCTTGGAGTCCCAAGAAAACCAGGCCTGACTCCAAATCCGAGTGATCGACGGAATTTTGGCTTTGGGGTACTGGCTTTTTCGCTAAAGCCAAGACGCGCAAGCCTTGCTTTGCCATTTCATCCACTTGATGGTGAATTTGTGCGCGATCGACTTCTACCGGATTTCCTTGAGTGTCGAGACTGGAACCGCAGCGGCCGAGAATTGATTCTACGGAACCTTTGACGTACAAAATTTTGCCATTGGGAGTTCGGTGCAGCGTCGCCATGTATTGAAACTGAGATTCAAAGGGAATTGAATCCAGCCGCTGCATTGACTTGGACAAAATTTGCTGGCTCAAATCAGCTTTTTTGCCTGCTGCAATTAACGCTCCTTCTGTCGGATCTCCGACGACAATCCAATTATCGTCTTTGAATTCCAAGTGAGAGTCGTTGCAAAGCAGTCCAGCTTGCAAACATTCTTGCAAAGTAGGAGCTTGGCTGACAGTAATTGGCAGTTGGTTGAGTTGAATTTCACCTTCGGGGCTGTATCCCGTACCCGTAACCGAGTAGGATTCGCCGCCAGAATAGATTTCTTGCACCGTCATTTGGTTTTCCGTCAAAGTTCCGGTTTTGTCGGAACAGATGACTGTAGCGCCGCCGAGGGTTTCGACTGCGGGCAATTTGCGGACGATCGCGTGGCGATTTGCCATCCGGGAAACGCCTACGGCTAGGGTGACGGTGATGACGGCGGGTAAGCCTTCGGGAATTGCGCCGACAATCAGGGCGACAGCGGGTTCGACTGCTTCTTTAAAGGCTGAAACTCCCGCAGGAACTGGCCGTCCCAATCTGACGGCGAAGGTCAAGGTTGCCATTCCCAACACGAATAACAGCCAGTTTTGACTAAATTGATTGAATTTGCGGGTTAAGGGGGTGGTGAGGTCGATGTGCCGATCTAATAGTTGGGAGATTTTGCCGGTTTCGGTTTTATTGGCGATCGCAATTACGATGCCGCTACCTTGGCCAAAAGTGACAAAACTGCCGGCATAGGCCATGTTATCCCGTTCTGCTAGTGGCGTTTCTTTTGGCAGAACTATGTCTCCCGACTGTCCTAATTCTTTTTCGACAGCAACAGATTCCCCGGTGAGTCCCGATTCGTCAATTTGCAAGTCGCGCACTTTCACTAAGCGCAAGTCTGCCGGTACTTTGTCGCCGGAAGTCAGGGTTACTAAGTCACCGACTACGAGTTCTTTGGAGGGAATTCTTAATTTTTTGCCACCCCGAATTACTGTGGCTTCGGTGGTGACAGCTTGGGCTAGGGCTTCAATTTTTTTCTCGGCTCCAGCTTCTTGGATGAAACTAATAGTAGCGTTGGTGGTTGTTACGCCCCAAATTACGCTAGCGTTTAGCCATTCTCCGATCACTGCTTTGATTAAACCTGCACTCAGCAAGATGATCAGGAGGGGTTGGTTAAATTGCAGGATAAATTTTAACCAGGCTGGTTTCCCTGCTTTAACCGTTAGTTCGTTGGGCCCGAATTTCTGTTGGCGATGGTTGGCTTCTGTCGGTTCTAAACCGCTTTCCAGGTTGGTTCCTAAGATAGTTGCAACCTTGGATATTTCTAGGTAGTGCCAATATTGCTCTGCTACGTCTACATCGTTGGCGGATCTTGATGGCATGATTCTTCCTGAATATTTGGGGTGTCTGACGAGCTTCGATCGCTCCTTAATAGGCACGCTCAATACAATTCATCGCTCCAAGGAGCGTGAATATATTGAGCGGCTGAATTGTTTTGATTACTTTAACGGGCTGTGACTTACATCTATATTACAACCGATGTGGCCGTTTGTGGCAAAAGATTTGGGGGATTTTTTTCGGGGCTAAATCTTGTTTGGGACTTGGTGGCTAAGGTGGGGAAAAGTCGATCGCATCCCTTGACATTTTGCAAATTTTAGGTGTGGTTGAAGAAAGAGGGAAGAAGGCAGGAGGCAAAAGAAAAATGCTGCCACTCCCCCACTCTCCTCCTCCTCCGCTTCCCCACGGACGATCGCAGAGCGTGTTAAAACCTAGTTAAGCGACAATATTCTGAACTTATAGAAATAGTAGTGACACTGGTGCTGGTTTCGGTGCTGTTAGTCTAGGGAATGCGGTTCGGGCTGGTGTTAGTTCGATCTGGAGTGACAGCTAAGGATTTGTTTTAGGGCAGAAATTCGATCGCCCTGGCTTTCGCGATGCACTCGTCTGCGAGCATTTTGACTTCGATGCCGGCTGTTTGACAAGCTGGGAGGGCTGCCAGATCAATTGATGACTTAATGCTATCAATTGCTAGTCTGCTAGCCCAAAACACTGAGCGCCCTTTAGACAATTGAATTGAGATTTTGGGCTGCCTCGTTCAATTGTTGAGTGCCTACTTTGGTTTGAGTAATACCACTAGCGGTTTCTTTTGCCGATAGGTTGAGGCTGTTCATCGCCTCCACTACTTGTTGAATTGCCACTGCTTGTTGTTGAGCAGTTAGAGAAATTTGTTGATTGTTCAATACCACATTGTTAACAGCATTTGCTACTTCCGAGAAAGCTGCTGCCGTTTCTTGACTGATTTTGGTTCCTTCTTCTACTGTTTTAGTACCTTCCTTTGTCACCGTTACGGTGGAATTTATCGCATTCTTGATATCATCGACTAGGCGGTTAATTTTCTCGGCTGATTTCTTACTTTTATCTGCTAGTTTGCGGATTTCTGTGGCTATGACAGTAAAACCTTTGGCGTTTTCGCCCGCCCGGACTGCTTCTACTGAGGCATTCAGTGCCAGCATATTTGTTTGATTGGCTAAATCTGTGACATCAGTAGAGATATTGCCAATCTGATGGGTTTGTTGGCTCAATTGCAGAATTTGTGCCGCTATCGCCCCGACATTTTCTTTCAATATTGTCATCGATTCCAGGGTTTGTTCCACTGCTAGGGTTCCCTTTTCAGCGATCTTTAAAGCTTGCCGTGCAGATTCCGCACCAGCTTGAGCTTGGTGGGCTGATTGTTGGGAAGCCGCGCCCAACTCATCCATTGTAATTGTAGTTTGATTTACAGAGCTAGATTGCTGTGCGGCTGTCCGTTCCTGCTGTTCAACTGTGGCCGCAATCTCTGTGGAAGAACTAACAATCGTATTGACTGACTGATTCAGTCTCTCTGCAATGCCTGAAGCAATCCACAGAGCGATCGCAATTGCCGTAAGTGCAGCTAAAGCAGTGCTTAAAATCACGACTGTAGTCAGGAACTGCAAAGCTTGTATTTGCTCTTTTTCTCTGTTAGCTAAAATTTCTTTCTGGGTGCTTTGAAAATCCTTAGCTATAGCATCAACCTGACGAAGCTTTGGTACAATTTGTGTCTTCCACAAGTTAAGTCCATCGTCTCGCCTACCTTGATCGACCAAAGAAAAGGCTTGTTTATAGCCTTGGTCTATCTGATCTTGTAATACATTCATTTCCTCTAGCCGCTGGAGCTGCTTCGGGTTTTGAACCCACTTAAGTAAATCCTGATAGAAGTAGTCAAAGCTGTTTACCTGTTCATTGTATTCAGTTAAGAAATCACTCTCTTGTGCCAAAAAATAGCCGCGAGCAGCTTTCTGCATACCTGAAAATCCCAGTTCAAGGTCTTTTAGACCTATAACAATAGCATTAGAAGTATTTAGGATTTTGGCTTTTTCTTCTACTTGCTTAGCATTTAAAAAAACCAAAGTAGCTGCTCCAACTGAAAGCAAAATCGGTATGGAATATCCCCACAGGATACGCTCTCTTAATTTTGTCGATTTGAAGTTAATCATCTTGAACTTTTCCTGTTATTACCCAAATCAATCCAAATTAATCGCCTTCGCCGTTAAATACTGAATTGGGTTAGTGATAGCAGCGACAGAGTGAACACTGGCTGTACCTTTTTTATTAAGCCCATCTAACGTCTAACATCCTGATGCTACTGCCATTGTTTGACTAATTTTATTTCCTTATTCTAGTGTGTTAGTGCGTTCCTTTTTCACTAAGCTGTTCGACATTTAAAGGACGATTGTAGGGTGTGTCAGTACATAAGCGTTTCCCTCATCGAGCGTAAGTGTTCTAGCTGACGCACCTTACCTGGTTCGTTAGTCGTTTAAATGCGTAACAGCTTATTACAGTGGTATCGAGGGCATTCTTCATATCAGGGACAAGGTTGTTAACCTTCTCGGCAGATTTCTTACTTTGATCGCATAAATGTTACAACCTAGTTAAGCAACAAAATTTTGAGTTCATGGAAATAGTAGTGACGCTGGTGCTGGGTTCGGTGCTGTTTGTCTGGGGAATACGATTCGGGCGGGTGTTAGTTCGCTCTGGAGTGACGGCTAACGATTTGTTTAAGGGCAGAAATTCGATGGCCCTGCTGTTTTTGGGTTTTTATATTGCTTTGCTGCTACTGGCTCTAAATATGCCTCAAATGCCTGTTTTGCCGATCGAGTGGCGCTTTCACGGGATGCGAGTTACTTGGACTTTGCTACGAGTGATGTTGATGGGAGTCTGCGGTATTGGCTTTAGTATAAGTTGGTTGACAGCGCGATCGCAAGTAATCGCAGTAATTTTAATTTGCTTGTTGGGATTGGCAGGATTTACCAGCGCTGAAAACTATTTTATGGCGCCAATTTACGCGGATTTAATAGATAATTTGCGGCCCAACGGTGTGTTTCGACAAACATCTAACAGCAGTTGCGCCCCCGCCGCCCTAGCAACAGTGTTAAGGCGTTGGGGAATCGATGCGACGGAATCGAGTGTAGCGCGTTTTGCCGGGACGAGTCGCTTGGGAACTTCGATGCCACAAATAATTGTAGCAGCAAGAGCTTTGGGCGTAAATGCGATCGAACTAACGCCAACTTGGGAGCAAATTCAGCAAATTAATCGCCCCGGAGTGCTAGCAGTTTGGCTGTTTGACGGCCCTCGGAAGCTACCGCACGCGGTGGCTTTGCTGGGAATGAATGACAGTGTAGCTGCCATTGGAGACCCGGCGCGGGGCAGGATTTTCTATTTAGATAGGGCAACTTTTGCCCAGGTTTGGCGCGATCAATACGTGCCAATTTTCCGGTCTGCGGATATCTTGTTAAGCAACCAGCAAGCTATTGACTATTTGAGTAAATTAGGATATAATAGCGGCAATTTAAAAGCCGATATCGAGCGCTTTCAAACAGATAAAAAATTGCAAGTCAGCGGCAACTTAGACCGGATGACGGAATTAATGTTGAGCGGCAGTTTTTTGCAAGAAGTCCCCAGATTGGATGGGAAATAGTTATTGAAAATAGTCAACCGCAGAGGCACTTTTGACAGACAGAAAATAGGAATCATGCGGTTTTTTTCAAACAATCTTTGAGTCATTCGTTCATAGCGATCGCAAAAATTCGCTCGCACCTTGGTAGCATGGCTGCCTGAAATTACCGTAAGCGTAGGCAGTTGCATCTAATTCCTCGTATATTTTTACCCTCGATCGCACCTTAGCCACCCCTCACCGTTTTTGACAATTGGGAACAGTTGAATCGGTCATTTTCGGCTCAGAAAGCTTGACTTCCCATCCAGGTAAATTCCACCAATTAACTCGCTGATTCGGCTGAATCCAAAAGTTTAGTTGCGTGATCTTGCCATCCTCAAATCTGAGTAGGGGAAAGTTAGGATAACTGGTATCATCGGTTTCGCGATAAGTGCGTCCAAGGTAATTTAGGCAGGTCGTTAATCCCTCAGTAATTCCCAATTCTTCCACTCCCGTTCCCTTCAATTTGGCATCATCGTAGGTGAAAGAACCGTTGAATGAATTGCCCGCTAACCCGCCTTTAGTAACAGTGATGGTGAAATCGTAGGTGACGGGAACTGCGTAGGCTTGGGTTGCATTTACAACTGTGATCAGAAAAGTCGTGGCGATGGCCACCGATAGTTTTGAAATTGCTCGCACACTCGCATCCCGAAACAGAACAACACTATAAATTTTGTTTTCAGCCATCGGGAAACTCCTTAACTACGCTTCTATCGTAAGTGATTTACCGGATATGATATCATACGTAATCCGTTAAATGCGATCGCAGCCGAGTGCCAAGCGAACAAAAATTACCGCATCTGGTTAATCATGTATACTTTTTTGCACGGAAAACCGCAAGATAAAATACTCGTCTTTAATCGCCCAGAATTAACTCAGTAGATTTAACCACATTCATTCCCGCCGCCGCAAATTTTTGATAAGCTGCATCTGCTTGTTCCGTAAAATCAACAACACCCGGAACAACCACAGGCGAAGTGCAATCTTCCAGCAAATAAACCTTCTTTGCCAAATTCGGATCTCGCACCAAAATTTCCGTTAACAAATCATCAATTGTCCAAGCAACGCAGTGACTTTTGGCTTGTCCGGCAATAATTACTGCATCAAAATCGAGCAATTTATCAATAAAGCTAGCATTCTTTTCAGCAATCGGATTGCCGTCGAATCCATCTAAAACTTCCGGCCGCAAAACCGAATAGTTTTCTGTTAGTGGATTCCCGCCTTTGATTTCAAAAAGTGCTTGGCTGTTGCGGGCGATGCTGTGGAAAAATATTGCTTCTTCCACCGCAGAAACCAGGGCGTGTCCGATACCGCCCAGCATCGAGTGATAGGGCCAAATTGTCAGGGGATATTTCCCATCGTCGCTGAGTTTTTGGACGTAGTGGCAAGCCTGTTTTTCCAGTGCTGAAAAATTGCCGTCGCTAATGCTGTGGGCGACGGCGGGATTGACTTTCCAAATGCCTTTTTGGACATCTTCCAGTGTAATAAAAGTTGCCGCTGGTAGGGGGTGTTCGCCTGCTTCGTCGATCCAAAAAATTGGATGAAAAATTTGCATGGCGGTGTGGGTGTCCATTGTCGGCGCAATGGTTGTAATTGCATTTAAATTGCGATAGATGAATTCGCACAGCCGCAGGTTATCATCGACAGCACCGCTACCGGAACGCCCGCCCACAAATAATTCAAACTCGGGCAAACAAAAGGTATTTTGGGCATCTATTATCAACAAAAAAATGCGGTTTGTGTCGCTGGCGGCTGGCTGGATGTTGTGCTGTTTTGCCCAATCTTTCGCTTGGGTGGCGCGTTTTTGGTAGAGGACTCGCCAGACGTCGCCTAATTTTTTAGGGTCGAAATGTTCGGGGATTGCAAGTTGGGCTTTTGGTGTCATGACAATCGCTTTTAGGGTAGTTTACAGTAATAGACCTCTTGCAAAATAATTTTATGATATAATGGAAAGTTTTGCTTGACTGGATTGAATCCCAACTATTAACT
>NZ_JAUBSA010000090.1:0-18365 GCF_036702115.1 Microcoleus sp. LAD1_D5
GTTGAAGATAATCTACAATTATAATTGGGTGAAATCAATGCCGAAAAAACTTATCTTTAATCGAGCTTGAATATATCAATCGCTCTTATTCTTGATGTGCGATCGATTATTCAGCAAGCCCCAATTAGGGGGAATTGAAGTAATTGTGACTGAGGAAAGTTACACGTCAAAAGCTAGTGCTTTAGATGGTGATACGTTGCCTGTTTACAAAACTAAGTCAGATGTCAAACCCGTTTTCAGTGGCAAGCGTGTTAAACGTGGCTTATACAAAACTTCTAATGGTAGATTGATTAATGCTGATACCAACGGAAGTTTAAATATAGCTCGAAAAGTAATTCCCAACTTTATGAAGGGAATAGTGGGATTGCCGTTTATCCCAGTAGTTTTAGACCTTTGGACTAAGATTACAAACGTAGCTGTCTAGATTTGTCTACTCTAGGGTAGCTTTGTCCAGATTTCTATGAGCGGTTTCTAACTATTCCCCCTCTCTCCGATTCTCCCCCTCTCCGATTCTCCCCACTCTGCCAGCACTTCTGAGAATTTGACAAGCTAAAATCGCCGCCCCAAATCCGTTATCAATATTCACCACACCCACACCAGCCGCACAAGAATTGAGCATAGTTAAAAGAGGAGCAATCCCGCCAAAACTCGCGCCGTAACCCACACTCGTCGGCACAGCAATTACCGGACAATCTGCCAAACCCGCAACCACACTGGCCAAAGCACCTTCCATACCCGCCACCGCAATCAACACATCAGCATCAGCAATTACGTGCCGATTGCTCAGCAAACGGTGAATGCCGGCAACTCCGACATCCCACAAACGTCGCACCTGAAAACCGCAAAGTTCCGCAGTAATTGCCGCCTCTTCCGCTACAGGCAAATCCGCCGTTCCCGCACTGATAATAGTCACAGTACCCGGATGCTGCGGAGTTGGGGAATTAGGAGAAATTGCACAAATTCGAGCCTTTTGGTAGTAGCACAAATCGGGTATTTTTTGCTGCAATTGCTCGAAAACGAACGGTTCAATTCGCGTCGCCATCACCGCAGAATTTCGCCCGCGCATCGCCTCGATAATTTCAACAATTTGGTCTGGCGTTTTCCCTGGGCCCCAGATTACTTCAGGAAAACCCGTTCTTAAAGTGCGGTGGTGGTCAATTTTGGCAAAATCGCCGACTTGTTCAAAGTCAAAATGCTTTAATTTATCCAAAGCTGCGATCGGGCTAATATCGCCGGCAGCGACAGATTCGAGTAACTTCTGTAAAATTTTAGGTTCCATTAATTAATGACTGACTAATGACTGCTGACTACTGACTGCTGACTATTCGGCAATTTTCAGATCGTACAAATTCCAGAAAGCGCCGCCGAGGGCACTGTAGCGAATTCCCGAAACGCGATCGCGCACCGCCTCAAAAGTCAGCGGATTCACCATATAAACAAAAGGCACTTGTTCCGCTATAATCCGCTGCGTTTCAGCATAAAGTTCCTTGCGCTTCGCCTCATCAAGCTCCTGAGAAGCCTTCACGTAAAGGTCATCGATTTTCTGCTCCCAGTCGTACACTTCCCAACCCTTAATCGGCGGTTCTCCAGCTTGCGGGCCCTGGTTGAAACTGTGCAGTGTGCCGTTAACAGACCAAATATTGTAGCCGCTGTGCGGTTCAGTACCTCCCGTAAAACCGCCGAGGTAAGTATCCCAATTCCGCGTCAATCGCAGCTTTTCCACATAAGTGTTAAAACTCAGGAACTGCGTATCAATTTGCATTCCCAGTTTGCCCAAGTCTTGCTTAATTTGCGTTGCCATTTGTTCCCGAACTTTTTTACCTGCTGCCATCAACAAAGTAAATCGCACTTTGTTGCCCTCAGCATCCAACAATTCGCCGTTAAGATTGTACTTGAAGCCTGCGCTTAACAGCAACTCTTTGGCTTTTTCCCGATCGTAACTGTAAGTTTTCAATCCCTCTTCTGGGGACAGGTAGAACGGGCTTTGCGCCGGAATTGGGGAATGCAGCGGCGCGCCAAGTCCGCGATAGATATTGTTAGTCATGGCGGATCGGTTAATGCCGTAGGCGATCGCCTGCCGAAATTCCTTACTCGCGAACCACCGAGATTTAACCGGGTCTACAAACGGCTGATTTTGAGCATTGCGCCCCTTATTCAGATTAAAACACATAAACACACTGCCAGTATCCGGGCCGCCGTTGAAGACCGTATATTTGCCCCGTTTTTCCTCCCGTTTCAGCAGCGGAAACACTTCCGGCTCCACGTTCAGAGTATCCAAATCGCCCGATCGAAAATTCAGCAGTTGATTGTCAGTATTTTCGATAATTTGCCAAACAATTTGCTGGATGTAAGGCTGGACATTTCCCTCCGCATCTTTGCGCCAAAAATACGGATTTCTTTCCAAAACCACGCGCTGATTGGGAGTGTAGCTCAACATTCGATATTGACCATTTCCGACAATTTTTTTAGGGTCAGTATCCGTCCCCCAAGTAGTCAGGAATTTAGGCTGACCATCTGCATCTGTATTTTCGACAGCTTCCTGTAAAATATGAGCTGGTAAAATCGGGATTCCTCCAGCATATCTAATAAATGGAGCAAAAGGTTCGGCAACGGAAAATTCAATGCGGCGGCTGTCTATTTTTTGAACTTTTGGGAATTGGCGACTCATCCCAACTCTCAGAGTATCTTTCAAACCGCTAGGGATTTTGTCATTGAAATAAATCTTTTCATAGCTGAAGATAATGTCATCAGTAGTCAGAGGTTGGCCGTCCGACCATTTCAATCCCTCTCGCAGGGTGAACACAATCTTTTTGCCATCTTTAGAAACTTCCCACGACTCGGCTAAACCGGGTTCTAACTCCGATGTCAAGCCATTTTCGTTGATCAATCCCTCGTACATATAGCCAAAAACGCTGTATGCAGATTGATTTAGCGGGTAGTTAAAGGTAGCTGGGCCGCTGGGGGTGGGAACGATGAGTCTGTTTACTAAGTTCGATCGGGCTGGAGTGCACGCAGACAGAGTTAGAGTGGCAATTGCCGCCAGTAAAATCGCCAGCCAGCGCAGTCTTGAATGTAGCATCATAGAAATTTTCATAATTTTTTAGTTTACCACCTGCGTGCAACTAGGACTGAGATTGTAACCAACCGAGAAAGTCTTCAGTGCGCGAAAAATACTTGCTTATCCCGGCTTCTAGCAAAGCATCTTGAACTTCCGATACACTAAATTCTTTTGTATTATTGCTCAAAAACACCTTGAGTGCATTAACGTGTAAGTGTGCGTGATTCAAGATGCAGTGGAGAATCAAATTGTCTGTCGGGTCTTCTTCAATAAAAACTGTATTCAAGCTTTCTCGCAGTGTATCTGCTTTTAGTTCCATCATCTCCACATTGTCAGCCAATAATTCAAGAGCCTCAAAAAGACGTACTTTAATATTATTGAGCAATCCTTCATTTTCATTCAAAGACTCTTCTACATGGAATAAAAGAGACTTAGCATAAGGTGAAGTAAGATCGCGCTTGAGCTGGCTAATTTGTTTTTTCTGTTCCTCTGCAAAACGGTTGCGGCGCTTGATATCGTCTTCTAAAGCCGAGAGAGCTTCCATGCAGCAAATAGCAGGTATGGCAATGCGGACTGATGTTGGTACACTCAGTAACAAGTTATTGGCATCAGGATCGCGTCCTGTAGCAATACTCATCAAAAAGTTAGTTTCTATATATAAAATCGCCACCAATTTTTACCTCTAACTTTGTTGTTCCACCTGCTAGCAACGGCAGCAAACCGATTGCTGCTATCTGTTCCGATGCTGGTGGAATCTCAGACTTCCAATTGTAAGCTAAGTCACGCAACCATGCTTCAATCAGCCTAGTTAGGTATGGCTCAAATATCCGCTGATCGCCTAATTTTGAGTCATAATAGTGAAGGATGTCAGCCGTTTTTAACGATAAAACAGCTTCAGACAAAACAGTGCCGTCCCATTTAAAAACGATTATATTTTCGAGAGTGACAATCATAGCATAAGGAATTACCACATTTTTTTCGGAGAGTTTTGAGAGGAAATGTTTTATTTGTTTGAGCGCGCTATCGGTAATCCTCTGTTTTGCTGCCTTTTCTTTAGCTTGATTAATTTTGACCTCGATCAGCGCGACTATGCGATCGTCCTTATCCAAGGCGATAATATCCGCCTTTATAGGTAATTCTACTTCCAAGGTTTCAGTTTGCATGGTTTCAGCCTTCCTAGCGTATAAGTTTAAGTAAATTCAACTTCTACTATCAAACCACTTTTTTAATTTTTGGAGACTAAAACTACAGCATAGGCTGCAATTCCTTCTTCTCTCCCCACGGGTCCTAACTTTTCGTTTGTAGTAGCTTTGATGCCGATTTGGTCAGGTTTTAATTGTAGGACAGTAGAAAGCCGATCGCGCATTTGCTCAATATGCGGTTTCAGCTTTGGACGTTCCGCCACCACGACCGAATCAATATTGCCGATTTCCCAGCCTTTATCTAATATTAACTGATTGACTTGTGCCAGCAATACGAGACTATCAGCACCTTTCCATTTCGGGTCAGTCGGCGGGAAATACAGCCCGATATCTCCCAAGCTGAGAGATCCGAGCATCGCGTCCATGATAGCGTGAGTCAGCACGTCTGCGTCGCTGTGACCGAGTAATCCTAATTCGTGGGGAATGTGAACGCCGCCGAGGATGAGGGGGCGTTCTGGAACTAAGCAGTGAATGTCGTAGCCGTTGCCGATTCGGATGTTCATGTAAAATTTAGGTTTTGGAAGTATATCGAAAGACAATTATTTCATAATTGTGCGGATATAAGTGAAAAAGTATGGTCTTAATTGACGGACTGTGTGGGAATTGTGACAAAGACGTACAGATGTTGGTTTGTCAATCAGTCTTTGACAAAAAAGTTGTCTGGCATCGATGTTATGACTGCCCTCATTGCGGGGAGGCAATCGAGTTAGATGATAATGATGCTATGCCTAACGAAATGAGAGAAGAGATTTTAGCAAAAGAAGGGACTTGGAACTTGATTGTATTGGAAAAAGAACAACGTGCAACAGTTGTAACAAAAATTCTGCGTGAGGCTATGTCGTTGTCCTTAGCTGAAGCTATGAAGCTAAAAAAGAAGATGCCTGGTTCTGTTTTTATCGGAACTAAATCTGAGACCGATCGACTAAAACAGCTTTTAGCTGCTGAAGGTTTGAAAGCTTCAATCAGCAGAAGTGTTACCACAATCGGCGTTGTCGATCAAATTGGGCTATGAGTTTGCCCGATAAATCATATGGGATAACTTCTTCTTTCTCCCTTCTCCTATTCTCCCCTTTCCTCCAACCACCGATCGTACAAATCCGGTCGGCGCGATCGAGTTTTTTCAATTTGCTGTTCCCTGCGCCAGCGAGCAATTTCTGCGTGATTACCAGACAGCAACACATCGGGCACCTTCAATCCCCGAAAATCCGCCGGTCGAGTGTACTGCGGATAATCCAAAAGTCCGTCCTCAAAACTCTCAAACTTTAGGGAATCTTCCTTCGCCACAGTTCCCCGCAGCAATCGCAAAACTCCATTTATCAAAGCTAAAGCCGGAATTTCGCCCCCCGTGAGCACAAAATCCCCCAAAGACACCTCGCGAGTGACCAAATGCAGGACTCGATCGTCCACACCTTCATAATGACCGCAAATCAACACCAACTGATCGCGATCAGCCGCCAACTCCCGAAACATCGCCTGCTGCATCGGTTCCCCCTGGGGAGTCAGCAAAATCACCTCCCGCCGCGGCAAAACCGGCAGGGACTCCACCGCAGCAAAAATCGGTTCCGGCTTCATCAGCATCCCCACTCCGCCCCCGTAAGGCTCATCATCGACTCGCTGGTGCTTGTCTGTGGTAAAATCGCGGGGATTGACAAAATTCACCTCAGCAATCTTTTTAGCTAAGGCTTTGCCCATCAGTCCCGACTCCAGGGGAGCCCGGAAAAATTCTGGAAATAAGGTAACTACGTCAAAGCGCACAATTATTGGAATTTCATTGATACATCACCTCTAGTTTGACCCTTAGGGGGAGTTCAGTTTTCAGTAATTGCTTTATTCTTTATAATTTCTTATAATTTCTGAAAATTTTGGCAAGTTAAATTCTCTTCCTGTGTCGGCGGGCCGGTTTTGTACAAAAATAATCTGTTTTTCATGACAGCGACTGCAAGTAAACTCGCCCCCAAACAACTGCGAGTGAGGTGCGATCGGCGATCGCACCTCACTCGCACAAACAAAAATTTATTCTTAAAAAGCCCTATTGTACCCACAGCAACGGCAAAATTGAATTTCACATCCAACAGAGGAAGACACACCATGCAGCAGTTGACATCTCAAGCCCTTGAACACAATATTCCCCAGCGCACAAAAACCTCGATTATGGTCATCGGGGGAGCCGAAGACAAAGTTCACGGGCGAGAGATTCTAAACACCTTTTTTTGCCGTGCAGGGGGTGCAAACGCTCGGCTGGCGATCATTCCGTGCGCTTCGCGAGATCCCGAAGGAATTAGCAACCGCTACCGCACCATATTTGACGAAATGGGCGTTAGTGCCGTCAAAGTAGTGGACATCCGCGAACGCGAACAAGGCGAAAACCCCGTCTGGAAAGATTACTTAGAAGACTGTACGGGCGTATTCATTACAGGCGGCGACCAACTGCGACTTTGTGGGCTGCTGGCGGACACCCCGCTGATGGAGAAAATTCGCAAAGAAACTCTCGAAGGCAAGATTACCCTCGCTGGCACCAGCGCGGGTGCTGCGGTGATGGGATATCACATGATTGCAGGTGGCGGGAGTGGGGCGTCACCGAATCGGTCTTTAGTAGATATGGCAAACGGACTTAACATTATTCCTGAGATCATCGTAGACCAGCATTTTCACAACCGCAATCGCATGGCTCGCTTGCTGTCGGCTGTGGCTTGCCATCCCGATCGCCTTGCTATTGGTATTGACGAAGACACCTGCGCCTTGTTTGAGGGAGACGATACTATGAAAATTCTCGGTAAAGGCACTGTGACTATTGTTGATTCTCGGGAAAATTTTTATACCAATGAGTCTGTGGTAGGAGCGACAGAACCCTTAAGTCTGTTCAATATGCGCTTGCACGTTCTGTGTCACGGAGATTGCTACAATATGCCCCTAGGCAAACCAATGCCATCGGCAGCCTGTTCCGAGTCTGGCTGGCCACCCGAATGCCGCACAGCCAACTAACGCAGAAAATCTCTTGTCATTGATTCGGCAGACACTAGGCGGCATTCCGGCCGAATCATGGATACAACAATATAATAGATTCCGAAGCAGCCACGGGCTGACGCCAGAAGGCAGAATCACATAAAATTCTACCTTCGGGCTTCTAGTTTTTGCGTGCCATTGACCTGTACTTGTTTCTAGCCTCGCGCTGGGGCATGAATTTTCAAGGGAGTAGCCCATAACTGGAAATTCACTCCCAAACTGTTCGCAGCGAACAGTCGATCGAGCAATCTAGATCGAAATTGAATAAATGCTCCAATTATCTATAAGAGTTCGCGCCCCATACCCCTCTAACTACCATGAAAATACTTAAAATCCAGACCTTACGCGGCCCCAACTACTGGAGCATCAGACGCCAGAAACTCGTCCTGATGCGTTTGGATTTAGAGGAGTGGGCAGATAAAACCACATCTGAAATTCCTGGCTTCTATGAAGGGTTGATCGCCGCACTTCCGAGTTTGAACGACCATCACTGTTCTCCAGGCCATCAGGGAGGATTCCTGCAACGGGTCAGAGAAGGGACAATGATGGGACACGTAATCGAACACGTCGCCCTAGAACTTCAGGAAATGGCAGGAATGCCGGTCGGGTTCGGTCGCACCCGCGAGACTGCGACCCCAGGCATTTACCAAGTAGTAATCGAGTATCAAAACGAACAAGCCGGTCGCTATGCAGCCCGGGCGGGCGTGCGGATGTGCCAAAGCATTGCCGAGACAGGCACTTATCCAGCAGCAGAATTAGTCCAAGATTTGAGAGACCTGAGAGAGTTTGCTGCGTCGGCGGCCCTGGGGCCGAGCACGGAAACACTGATTAAGGAAGCAGAAGCGCGTGGCATTCCTTGGATACCATTGAGCGCCCGGTTTATGATCCAACTCGGCTACGGGGTTCACCAAAAGCGGATTCAGGCAACTCTGAGCAACCGCACGGGAGTTTTGGGGGTAGAACTTGCCTGTGACAAGGAAGGTACCAAAAATATCCTCGCCAGCGCCGGCGTGCCGGTTCCCAGAGGAACCGTGATTCATTATTTGGATGAACTGCGCGGGGCGATCGAAGATGTCGGCGGTTACCCGATCGTCCTCAAACCCCTTGACGGCAACCACGGCCGTGGCATTACGATCGACATCAATTCCTGGGAAGCAGCAGAAGAAGCCTACGACTTAGCCAGCGCCGCATCAAAAACAAAAAGCGTCATTGTCGAGCGCTATTACGTCGGCCGCGATCACAGAGTATTGGTAGTCAACGGGCAAGTCATAGCAGTCGCAGAACGAGTCCCCGCTAACGTCGTAGGTAACGGCAAGTCTACAGTAGAACAGCTTATTGAAGAAGTAAACCGCGACCCGCAGCGAGGAGACGGACACGACAACGTGCTCACCCGGATCACGATTGACAAATTGTCCCTGGATTTGCTGCAAAAACAAGGATACGCGATGGACTCCGTAGTGCCGGCCGGCGAAAGAGTATTTTTGCGCGCGACAGCAAACTTGAGTACCGGTGGCATTGCAGTCGATCGCACCGACGAAATCCACCCAGAAAACGTCTGGCTGTTTTCCAGAGTCGCCAAAATTATCGGTTTGGACATCGCCGGCATTGACGTAGTAACTCCCGACATCTCCCAACCCCTGCGCGATGTCAACGGCGTCATCGTCGAAGTCAACGCAGCACCGGGTTTCAGAATGCACGTCGCCCCTAGTCAAGGTTTACCCCGCAACGTCGCCGGCGCCGTCTTCGATATGCTTTTCCCCTCGCCTCAACCCAGCCGGGTGCCGATTTTAGCGGTAACGGGAACCAACGGCAAAACGACAACCACTCGCCTGCTTGCCCACATTGTCAAGCAGACCGGTCAGATTACCGGCTACACAACTACCGACGGCACTTACATCGGCGATTATTTGGTCGAAAGCGGAGACAATACCGGGCCGCAGAGTGCTCAATTGATTTTGTCTGACCCGACGGTGGAAGTGGCGGTGCTGGAAACGGCTAGAGGCGGAATTTTGCGATCGGGCCTGGGCTTCGATCAGTGCGATGTCGGCGTCGTCTTGAACGTCGCGGCAGATCACTTGGGAATTGGCGACATCGACACCGTGGAACAACTGGCCAAACTCAAGAGCGTCCTCGTCGAGTCGGTAATGCCCAAAGGCTATGCAGTGTTAAATGCAGATGACCCGCTTGTAGCACAAATGGCGCAGCGTGTCAAGGCTCAAATTGCATACTTTTCCATGAACCCGGACAACGAACTGGTTGCCAAACATACCGCTGCAGGCGGGCTGGCAGCGATTTACGAAAATGGGTATTTGTCGATATTGAAAGGCGATTGGACGCTGAGAATTGAGCAGGCTGTGAACGTGCCGCTGACGATGGGCGGGCGCGCGCCGTTTATGATTGCTAATGCTTTAGCAGCTTGTTTGGCTGCTTTTGCCCAAGGAGTGAAAATAGAAGATATTCGATCGGCTTTGTCAAGCTTCCAAGCATCGGTGGGTCAAACTCCTGGAAGGATGAACCTGTTTAATTTGGGCACCTATCACGCTTTACTCGACTACGCCCACAACCCCCACAGCTACAAAGCTTTGGGCAGTTTCGTGCTGAATTGGCCGGGATTGCGGATCGGGGTAGTAGGTGCCCCCGGAGACCGGCGAGATGAAGATTTTGTCACGCTGGGCAAACTTTCGGCCGAGATGTTCGATCGAATTATTGTCAAAGAAGATATTGACAGGCGCGGGCGAGAACCCGGTGTTGTGGCGAAGTTAATTTGCCAGGGAATTGCAGAGGCGATTTCTGCAGGAACCGCAAACAAATCTCAAGTTGAATACGAGTTGATTCTCGACGAAACAACGGCCGTTAACAAGGCTTTAGATGAGGCGCCGGCAGGCAGTTTGGTAGTGATTTTACCTGAAGGTGTCAACAAAGCTTTGAGTTTAATCGAAGCCCGGAAACCGATTAAGGAATCTGCGGTAAGTCAAAGCTTTGTCGATCGATCTAAAGAGGAAAGTTTGAAGCCGACTGTTGTGAATCAAGGCTAAATTCTGAATTTTAATTGAATTGGTAGGTTGGGTTTACTTGTGTTAAACCCAACCTATTTTTTTAAAATTAATACTATCTTTTTTGATTTTTTTGTGCATTGAATAAATAGTATACAGATCCCTCTACTGACCAAATGGCTCATGACCTTGAATGATTGTCATGCACTAGCAAGCTGTTTTTAGCTCCGAAAAAGGATACAATATTTTTGAGATTGGTGGCGATCGCTCTCATGCCCGCTCGCTCTCTTGGTCAGCAATTCAAACCGATAGAAGTATAGAATCAGGAAAAAGCAAGCAGCAGGATTGAAGCATGAATGAGGCCGATCGGGCGCGAGTCGAAACATTCATCAAGCGCTGGGCGGGTTCTAGCGGTAACGAACGGGCAAACTACCAGTTGTTTTTTGCGGAAATGTGCGATGCGCTGGGAGTCGATCGCCCTTTTGATAAAGGCAGAATTCCCAACGATCCCTACTGCTTTGATAAAGATGTCAAAATTTTTCACCCCAGCGGCAAGGTGACTCCGGGGTTTATTGATTTTTACAAAGCCGAGCATTTTTTAATCGAGGCAAAACAGGGCGGAACAACGAGCAAAAAGGGAACGGCAAAGCGGGGGACAAATACCTATTTGCGAGAGATGGAAAAAGCGTTTGTGCAGGCGATCGCCTATACGCGCAGTCTCAGCAGCAAACCGCCCTTTTTGTTAACTTGCGATATTGGCGATCATTTTGAATTGTGGATGGGTTTTAGCGGCGATTATGGCGGCTATGGGGCGCGGCGAGAAATCGGGCTAATCGAGTTGCAGAAAGCCGATGTTTTCGATTTGTTTGTCGATATTTTTAGCAATCCGCAGCAGCGCAACCCAGAGAAAATTGCGGCGCGGGTGACGCGGGAAGTAGCGGCGGATTTGGCAGAGTTGGCGAAGCGGATGGAGGCGAATGTCGATCCGCAGCAAGTCGCCCAGTTTTTGATGCGCTGTATTTTCACCATGTTTGCTGAGGATGTGGGGTTGTTGAAGGAACATCTGTTTACGCAGGCGCTGGAAACGCGATGGATTCACAACCCGAAGACTTTTAAGCCGGAGGTAGAGGCGCTGTGGGAGGCGATGAATGAGGGGACGAGTTTTGGCTTTCATGGCAAACTATTGCGGTTTAATGGGGGATTGTTTGCCGAGTCGCAGGCGTTTGCTTTGATAAAGGCGCAGTTGGAAGTTTTGTTGCAGGCGGCGAAGCGGGATTGGTGCAATGTGGAACCGGCGATTTTTGGGACGTTGTTGGAAAGGGCGCTGGATTCGAGGGAACGAAGTAAGTTGGGGGCGCATTATACGCCGCGATCGTATGTGGAAAGGTTGGTAAAGCCTGTGGTGATGGAACCTTTGGGCGATCGCTGGATTGCGGTACAAGCGGAGGTTAAACAGTTGCTCAACGCGGGGGAATCGGAACCGACTGCAAATCAAAGGAAAAAGGCGAGCTCAGTTTTAGAAGCATTTCTGACGGATTTACAACAGGTGAAGATCCTCGATCCGGCGTGCGGATCGGGGAATTTCCTTTATGTGACGTTGGATTTGTTGAAGGGCTTGGAGTCAGAGGTGTTGCGGCGCTTGGAGGATGTCACCGGATCGGCGCAGTTGCGGTTAGATATTGCTCAAGTCAATCCGAGTCAGTTTTTGGGAATTGAGATCAATCCTAGGGCGGCGGCGATCGCAGATTTGGTGATTTGGATTGGGTATTTGCAGTGGCATTTTCGGCGGTTTGGTGATATTCCGCCGATCGAACCTGTGTTGCGCGAGTACAAAAATATTCAAAGGGGGGATGCAGTGTTGGCCGATGACGGGAGGGAACCGGATGTGGATGCGACGGGGAAGGTGAGAACTCGCTGGGGCGGACGGATGATGAAGAGTCCGGTGACGGGGGAGGATATTCCCGATCCGACAGACCAAATAACAATTTATCGGTATTTGAATCCGAGGGCAGCCGAGTGGCAGGAGGCGGATTATATTGTGTCGAATCCGCCGTTTATTGGTAATGCGAGAATGCGGGAGATGTTGGGGGATGGATATGCAGAAACGTTGAGAGAAGTCTATAAAGATGTGCCCGATACTGTTGATTTTGTGATGTATTGGTGGCACAAGGCAGCAGAACTAACTAGAGCGAGCAAAATAAAACGCTTTGGGTTTATTACCACAAACAGTATTCGCCAAACTCGGCAGCGGAAAGTTCTGGAGTTTCATTTTACGCAAAAGAGTCCAACCCGATTAATTTTTGCTATTCCCGATCACCCTTGGATTGATGGAGGGGCAGCAGTCAGAATTGCAATTACAGCAGGTGAATTAGATGACCTCAAAAAGCCTGTAAGGATTGCCGAATTTGGTACAGTAGTTGCTGAGTGTGAAGGAGATACACCGGAAGACTCAGCAGAGCAAGTTGAAGTGCAGTTCCAGAATGTAGGGCTAATTTTTAGTAACCTTCAAGCTGGTTCTGATTTAACTCAATCTCAACCACTCCTGGCTAATGATAGGCTCTCCAGTCGCGGTGTTATGCTATTTAGTTCTGGGTTTATTGTCGATCAATCTGACTTTGCAGAGATTGAGTCTGAGGTTCTTTTCCCATACATCAATGGACGAGACTTTATGCAACGTTCTCGCAATGTGCGCGTCATTGATTTATTTGGCTTAAAAGCTGATAAAGCTCAAGAACTATATCCAAAAGCATTCCAATGGGTGTTGGATAAAGTTAAACCTGAACGAGATACTAACCGTGATAAGAGCCTCCGAGAAAACTGGTGGATATTTGGTCGTCCAAGAACTGAACTTCGACCAGCGCTAAAGGGACTACAGCGTTACGCGGCTACAGTAGAGACAGCAAAGCATAGAGTATTTCTATTCCTTTGCGCTGACGTAATACCGGACAACAAATTGATTGCGATCGCTCTTGATGATGCTTATTTTCTAGGTGTTCTGTCTAGCCGAATTCATGTAACTTGGGCGCTGGCAACGGGCGGATGGCTTGGTATAGGGAACGATCCAGTATATGTAAAAACAAAATGTTTCGACCCCTTCCCCTTCCCTACCCCCACCGACACCCAAAAACAAACCATCCGCGAACTCGGAGAACGCCTCGACAGCCACCGCAAACGAGTCCAAGCCACTCACCCCGAAGTCACCATCACCGGGATGTACAACCTCGTCGAAAAACTCCGCGAAGGCGAACCCCTCAACGACAAAGACAAAGCCTTCAACCAAAAAGCCTTAGTCTCGACCCTCAAACAAATCCACGACGAACTCGATGCCGCCGTATTTGCGGCCTATGGTTGGGAACCCATCCTCACCGACGACCAAATCCTGGAAAACCTCCTCACCCTCAATGCCCAACGCGCCGAAGAAGAACGCAACGGACTGATTCGCTGGCTGCGTCCCGACTACCAAGCCCCAGGCGAAACCTACGTGCAACCATCCCTTGCAGGTATCACCACCGAAACCGAAACCTCGATCGCCCCCACGGAACAACAACCTTTCCCCAAAACCCTCAAAGAGCAACTTTGGGCCATCCGCGACTTATTCCGCACCCAAAGCGGCGAATGGACAGCCGCCCAAGTCACCGCCCATTTCAAAGCAGCCAGCCGCAAACAAAAAGTCATTCTCGACTGTCTGGAAAGCCTCGAAGATTTGGGGATTTTGCTCAGTCATAATGAAGGTGGCGTGCAATATTGGTATCTCCCAACCTGATGGAATTGCAAAAACTTGTAGCTTACGCTAGGGGGTTTGAAGGCGATCGCCCTTACAATTGTTATAGTATTTGATTCTCAACAAACCCGATGACCATCAAACCGATTCGGTGGGTTGGCGCTACCCGTGAAGAAATCCAATCTCTTCCTGACGATGCCCGAAAAGAAGCTGGTTTTGCACTTTGGACACTTCAGCAGGGCATACAACCATCAAACTTTAAACCCATGTCGATCGTAGGCAAAGGCGTTGAAGAAATTCGGATTCGGACAGAAGATGCCTATCGGGTATTTTATATTGCTAGATTTGAAGAAGCTATTTACGTTCTTCATGCTTTCCAAAAGAAAACTCAGAAGACAGCCAAGAAAAATATCGAAATTGGACAGAAACGCTACCAACAGTTGTTACAAAATCGTTTAAATTCAAGAGAACCAGAACCATGAGTGAAAATACTATTACCCAAGCAACCGATAATATCTTTCTCGATCTGGGATTTTCAGCAGAAGAAGCTGATAACTTACTAATCAGATCGCAACTCATGCTCGCCCTGCTTCATCAGATTAAACATCACCGTTGGACGATCGACCAAACTGCTCAACATCTCAAACAGTCAAACGACCAAATCAAAGCTCTAACTCAAGGTAAAATTGGGGAATTCTCGGTTGATACTCTGATCGCAATGCTAAACCAAGTAGGCATGACTGTCAAAATCGAAATTTGCCCCAAGGTAGCTTAGAGCGAGATTAGAGAGATCGGTAAGTTTTGCTTTGCGCTTGTTATCATGAGCTTATCCAGCAAGAGGTTATCTAATGCTAGAAACCACCATCCTAGAAACCCTGGTCAAGTTGCCAGATTCCCTGAAACAGGAAGTTTTGCACTATGTAGAATTCTTGGCTGCAAAATATGCAAATAATGAGGTTGCCGTAAATTTTCCTCAAAAGAAACGTCAAGCCGGGATGATGAAAGGCACGTTTGTCTTACCGCTGGCTGATGATTTTGATGCACCATTAGAGGATTTGCAGGAGTATATGGAATGAGTGCATTGCTCCTCGATACTCACACTTTTATTTGGTTTTCAGAAAATGCTCCTAACCTATCAGTTACCTTGAAGGAGCAGATTGAATCCGCCGATAGAGTCTATTTGAGTATTGCCAGTCTTTGGGAAATTGCCATCAAAATCAGCATTGGTAAATTGACACTGCAAGCAGACTATGCAGACATCGAAGCTCAGTTACCTGCTGCTGGCATCTTATTACTGCCAATTTCCTTTGGAGATACTGTACAGGTTCGCAATCTACCATTCCACCATCGCGATCCATTCGATCACATTTTAATTGCCCAATCCATTAATCATGCTTTAGTTTTAGTCAGCCGTGATGAAGTGTTTGATGCTTATGCTGTTCAAAGACTATGGTTATAAACTAGATTATTATCGCCAATGGCATTGACCCGATCGAGCGTAAAAGAGTAAAATAAATTCTAGAGTTAGGCTCAAAAATTTTCCATGCCTCCCGAAGAAATCCTCCTACAATACTGGCGCGAACTTGCCCCCGCCGATCGCGCAAAAGTCCTTCAGTTTACCCAAGCTCTAGCGCTCAAATCTTCACCTGAATTTACCCCCAAAACACAACTCGGTCAAACCTTGTGGAAACTTCGCCAACGGGCGATCGCCAACGGTATGAAACTGCTCAATGAAGTTGAGTTAGAGCAAGAAATTGCCGATCGTCGAGGTGGCTACGGTGTCTGGTAAACTAACTTATCTGGATCTCTATTCCATTTGCAAATACTCCAACACCAGCAACCGCAAATAGTCTAGCATTCGGATATAAGATCGCATTTGAAGATAGCCCGATCGCGTCTCATCATAAAACTGAGTGATCGCAAAACGATCGAACACCCGAAGCTGATGTAAGTCTGCGATCGCTTGCTCGCGATTCTCAACCCCGGCGCTACTCTCAATCTGACTAGCATAACCACGAATACTGACTGTCACTAACTCAAGCTCCTCCAAAAACGAAAACTCTTCCTGGGAACCAAGATAGTTTTGAGCCATCTCTTTGCGCTCTAATTTAGTGTTTTGATAGTCAACAGTTAACTGTGCCAAAAGCTGGACAATAATATCTTGCTGAATCGCTAACTTGTTCTGAACTTGTGTCATATTTCTATTCCTCATTGATGCCATAAGTCACGATTTTCTCAACACCATACTGGTCAGGTCGCACAATTAAAAACTCATTGCCCTTTCGGTAAACAGCGGCTCCATCCTGCCGATATCCCGTGCGAGGAACTCTTACAGCACCTCTGGTGTTGAAGTTGTGTGCTTTACGCAGATATTTGAGTGGATCAAATCCTTTTCTTTGTGAATGGTCTAAGACACTTTGGGCCACTGTTCGATAAGTTCCTCTATCCCATTCAGACAGATATTGCTGTAGTTCGATAACTTCAGTGTTGGAATAGTCTTCAAACAGTCGATCTAAATAAGGATCTACAGATGATTCGTCTGGCATTATCACTCTCATTCCAGAGGATATTATTGATTATAGCTTTCCAGGAAAGAGAGCGATCGCATTTTACCCCTTAACTACCGCCCACTGAGTGACCGGTGCAAGCGGCTTCCAACCCTGAAAAGAACCGATCGCCCCTACTCGCTGAATGCCAATTCTAATGAGTTCCCCACCATAACGATCGTGCCATTGCAAAACTTTAAACTCGCTCTCAACTGTCACCGCATTAACAACTAATCGGCCGCCTTCACCTAAAGCATTCCAACAAATTTCCAGCACAGATTCTGCGGTGACACCGCCGCCGATGAAAATAGCATTCGGTTGAGGCAAATTTGTCAGGGCTTCCGGCGCTTCTCCCGCAACGATTTGGAGTTCGGGAACGCCAAAAGTCGAGGCATTTTCAGCGATGTATTGCAATCGAGTCGGATGGCGTTCGATCGCGATCGCCCTGCACCGAGGATGACTCCGCATCCATTCGATCGCGATCGAGCCACAGCCCGCACCCACATCCCAAAGCAACTCACCCGGAATCGGTGCTAACGCTGACAGAGTAACGGCTCTAACCTCCCGCTTGGTAAGTTGTCCGTCGTGGCGATATGCAGCATCCGGCAAACCCGCAGTTCGGGGGAGGATAAGAGTTTGTCGATCGGCTGCAACTGCGATCGCGATCGTGTTCAAATCCGCCAAATCCGCTGCATTCCAGGCTGCTGCTACCCCCTCGATCCGCCGTTCCGAGTTCCCTCCCATCCGCTCGAACACGGTCATCAAACTGCTGCCAAACCCCCGCTGTGTCAACAATTGTGCCACCTTTCCCGGCGTGTATCTGTCAGCGCTCAACACCAGCAAGCGCGCGCCGGGAGACAAAGCAAGGGCGATCGATGCGATCGGGCGATTTGTCAAACTGAAGGTCTCAACATCCGCCAAAGCCCAGCCCAGACGGGAGCAAGCAAGACTAAAAGCCGATGCAGCGGGAATTACAGTCATTTCGGAAATGGGAATTTTGCGCGACAGTGTTACCCCAATTCCGTGACACATCGGATCGCCGCTGGCTAGCACGCAGACAGACTGTCCCCGGCGGCGGATGATTTCATCGACTGTTGCTTGTAACGGTGAAGCCCAAACCAATTTTTCGCGGGTGTCGTCGGTTGGTAGCATTGCTAGGTGACGGGCACCGCCGACAACGACTTGAGATCGATCGAGTAGTTGTCGGGCGATCGCACTCAATCCCGAAAGTCCGTCTTCGCCAATCCCCACCACCGAAAGCCATTTGTGCATTGAATCCTTACCGCTAATCTTGTTTCCGGCTGCATCGGAATACTCAAACTCAGTAGTCATCACTCATTAGTTATTAGTTATTAGTTATTAGTTGTTAATCACATTATTTCCGCTAGAACAACCCGAATAAAATTGATTTATAGTGAGGAATTCATTCCTCATAAAACTCGCTGGGACTGAATTATTGACTACAAAATTTATAACTGACATCTTGCACAATTCTCAATAATAGGCATCTTGCCTGTTCCACAAAGAGTATATCTCTTCTTGTGGGGAGTAGGGTTGGGCATCCTGCCCGCCCGTGAAACGCTTATTAATAATGGTACAAGATGTCAGTTATAACGGTTATTTTACCGGACGAGATATCCTAATAAAGTCTCTAAAAATTTTTCCCCAAACAAAAAGCGCCCCTATTACTAGGAGCGCTTTTTGTCAATCTCAAGTTAAAACTTAGCCATTGATAGAAGGAGCAACCAAAGCTACGGGAGTAGTTTCACCAGCAGCCAAATCAAGCGGGAAGTTGTGAGCATTGCGCTCGTGCATTACTTCCATACCCAAGTTAGCGCGGTT